>JADFQA010000015.1 GCA_022562055.1 Acidobacteriota bacterium
GATGACAAACACATCGTTGTTTCCAGATGTTTTCGGCAGGTACTCGAGCACCCATCGCGCGGGGAGGAGGCTCGATAGCTGCTCGTACGCCGAGCGCACGAGCGCTTCATCGGTGGCGAGTCGTAGCGTCATGTGCCTATTGTCCTACGTTTTCTCATATATTGCAAGATAAACATGTTTGCCATCGAGTGGCAAACACCAGTAACTTGCAATGATGTGATCTTTAACACCTGTCCGAAAACGAGCTGTTTCATTCTCGACGTGTTTGCCACTGTGGTGAAACAGCGGATATCTGGCAATGTACAGGGCGGGGAGTGGAGTCTACGAATGACGCAGCCGCAGATCCCTATTTCGAGGAACCTCCTTTTCGCCAAGGAGAAGTCGACTCCCTGTGGTCGACTTGGCGAAGATCGTACGGGCTGCCTGGATCCTCACGGCCCGCTACCCCGTCTCGCACACGCGTCGTGCAAGACATGATGCCTACTCGGCGATGATCGGGGAGCTAGGTCATATCGACAAGAGTCCACCCAAGTCTATCGCCGAGGACGGCGACCATCTTCTCTACGGTCGATGCCGCAGATCGACGCCTTCCCGCAAGAGCTAGATCCAGGACATAGAAACGGACTCCGGCCGGGGTCATCTGTGGTTCGTGTCTCCGAATTGTTTCCGTGAGCGGCACACGCTTCAGCCGGTGCCGCGCAGGTTTTCAGGTTGTCTCGGGCCACAGCTACTTGAAATGGTCGAACACCTGTCGTTGCAGTGCATCGAGTGGCGCATCGAATCCCTGCGAGCGGGCGTAGGATTCCAACCCGGATCCGGGTGTTCCGGTGCTTGCGCGCACAATGATGGACGACAGCAGACATCCATCGGTCTTCCTGTTGGTTTCCATCGCGAGGCGGCCGAACGAGTTGTGGCCGACCTTCATTGAAGTGGCCTCATAGGCGGCGACGCGAAGCTCGCCGTAGGTGATCGTCTCGCCCCTCTTGGCTGCTTCGATCGTGACGACCCGTGCTGCTGTGACGGCCACGTCCCATTCGTGAGGGGTTGCGATGTGGCCGAGCGCCTTGATCGAGCTATCGAAGTTAATCCCGGAGGCTAATGCAGCGGCTTCATCGGGCGTCATATTGGCTATCCGTTCACGAAGGGCGTCCTCGGCCTCCGCCCTCTCCTTGGCGCGCTCGCCGGCCCCAGCTTTGGCACGTCGTCGAGCCTCCTGGATTCGCTGCTCCCTATTCATGATGTGGCTTCCTCCCCATATGCACGGTGATCGACGTTACTCCTCAGAGTATGCGCATCGCTCGCCACCCACAGGTTCGGTTGCGCGACCGGTGGGTATCTCGCAGTGTAGAAAATTGGAGGGGTTCCCGGCAGGACTCGATGACCAAACGGAGCGACTCACGATTAGCCTGGGACTGGGCCACGTATGATCGAATACTGCGGTTTCCTTCCTGGCCACGTATAGCGGATGTTTCAACATTCACGGCTGATGGCCGAGGTGAGAGCACAGTGAGGTCGCACCGTTTTGGCAGGGACTCTGATCGCTGAGTCGCAGGGAGCAGCGCACCGGAACATTTGTGATCGGGCGTCACCCAGATATCTGTTGCGCGTAAAGCCCTTGCACCCACTCGAGGAACGTATGAAGAAGGTCTAGGTCGGAGTCCGCGAGGGGATCCGGGCTGAAATGCATGACCTCGTTGCGGATGCGTCGCACGACGTCGAGGTTCTGAATGAAGACCTTTCGGTCAGCCGCCCAACCGAGCTGGTCGAAGTGGTCAGCATCCGAGATGAAGTATTGGATCTCGCCAAGCGTCAGGGACTCTGCCCCATGAACGGCCCTGTCGTCGTTCGGGTCAAGGGCCTCCAAGAGGTCCTCTGGGTCGAAACTGCTATCGATCGCCATCCGAATGACTATCTCAATCTCGCCGAGAAGAAGGAATGGGCGTGTGAGTAGGGTGAACTGCTCCGTGAGGTCGGCGGTTGTGATGATTCCCACGATCCGGTTGTTGTCTCTGACGAAGACGTAGCCAGCCTTTGTTACCGCAGGTACGGCTTCGAGGAGCGGTTGATCCGGACGCACAACCGCAGGATTCGGATCGATGCAATCAGCCAACGTGGCCGACGGATTGACCAGCAGGGCCTTTGCCATCGACTCCCAAGAGATGGCTCCGTTCAGCTTGTATTGAGTTTCCATCACCGCGAGTTGTGAGTAGTCGTGCGCCTGCATCTCGCTGTGGGCGACGGCGAGGTCGTCGTCCGGGTTAACGGCCTTGATCCCCCCGGTCGCCGACGGGATGTTTCCCACCACGAGGCTCCTGGATTCATGGCCGTCCACGGCGGGGACGATCGCTGTTGTCGCAGCTTCAGTGGGTTGATCGTCTGTCGTTTTGGCGATGATGGACACGGTCGAATCGAGAGAGCCGATTGCAAAGTCAGGATCCGTGGTCAGGTCTGCGCCATGTAACGACTGATTGACTCTCGCAATAACGTTTGTCCGGCGTCTACTTGCTCCCCACATCTGGATCAACTCACGTACCGTCATGTGGGCCGGATCGCCGGCAAGTGATCTGTCGCGGAACGCGTCCAACGCCGCTGCCGTCGGCTGCATTTCTTCGTACGCGTCTGCCACGGCGTTTTCGAGTTCCGCAATGGCGTCGCTGTCGGGGAGTTGGGAGATCCTCTGCCCCTCGGGTGTGGATGCCCACACGCCGTGCCCTGCTCCTTCGAGTGCGCCCACACGCTTGAGCATGCTTCTCGCCCAAGCGATACGGTGCAGTATCTTTGGTCCGGATGCCTTGGCGCTTTCGCCGTAGACCACGGCGAGCTGGTCGTCGGTTATGTCCGCCTCCGCGATGGCTTTTTCGTCGATGTCCGAGTAGGAAGCGGTCCCGCCGAGCGCCACGACCGACCGTAGGGTCGGCAGCATGAGTTGTTGGGGGAGAGGAAGGGAAGGCTCAGGCACGTGGCCAGGCTAGCGGTCGATCTCTCGGGTCCCAAGAAGTCATCTGTGTCCTGGAAGACTCCCATTGGAAGGTGTGCCGGTCGTTATCTTCCTTGCTCACCAGATACCGCATGTCGTGTTCTCCCAGTGCGTCGAGGATCCTTGCGGCATCTACGTCTTCCGTAGGCATCAGTTGCCCCTGACTCGGCGAAGTCGCGCAGCTTCAACCCGTGATCGGCTCTGGTCCGCAAGCTCAGCCTGTCTGGCAGGTGGCAGTGTCTTCATGAACGCTTTCAACGTGGCGCCGTGGTCGTCGATCGGTTCGAGACGAATGCGCATCTCCAGCCCCGCCGCTGCGAGTAGGCGTTGGAGGGTGGGGAGAGTTGGTTCCTTTCGCCCGGTCTCATATGCCGAGACGGCCTGTTGAGAGATCCCGGCGTTCGATGCAAGCTCAGCTTGGGTCATGTGCGCCTTATCCCGCGCAAGTCTGAGCAAGCCGGCTGCGAGCGTGGGAGCAGGATCGAATTTGCCCATGCATGCATCGCACACAACCTTTCGGTTGTTTACAACCCTTCGTATGTAAACAACCGAAAGGTTGTGCGCCTTCCCTGGGGTCCGGCAACCACTCTGACGAGAACTTCCCGGCGCTTGACCATCGACGGTGGTGTGTCCCGACAGTTGAGCTTTGCTCAACTCTCCCGGGATCGAACGGCGTGCCGGTGCAAGGAGTAACCGACCATGCCAACCGCTTCCCGGTGCCGCAGTTGATGCCTGGGCGGTGCTGGGCCAGCGTGTCAGTTCATGTCGACAAGAGTCCACTCAAGTCGCTTGCCGAGGACGGCGGCCATCTTCGCCACGGTCGACAATCGCACATCCACGTCCCCGCTCTCGGCCCGAGCGATCTGAGACTGCGAAGTCCCCGCGGCGGCGGCGAGTTTCGTCTGCGACAGCTCCGCTGCGATCCGAGCTTCGGCCAACTCTCGCATGAGCAGTCGTTGGTCGAGCGCTGCTTGGACCTTTTGGGGGAAGGTCGGGTCCTCCAACGTACTCTCTCTAACAATGTCATCGAGGAAATCGGACATGTTGTGTCTCCGGTAGTAGTCATACCACGAAGGGTATGTGGTATATGATATGCTGAATTAGGTATAGTCGTCAAGACCGTGAACGTGATCTCCAGTCTCGTAGACGCTGCTCGGCTAGCAGAATGTCGCGCCCAGGCACGGTTCGGGTCTTCTTCACAATGGCATGTATGGCCAGGAGAACCTGCTCGGACTTGCCCTCAGTCGCATAGAGGATGCGATACTGCCGTCGGTTTGCCCGTGCCCTGACCTCGTAAATGTCGCCTCTGAGGTGATGGGCAACCGCGTTGCCATGGACTCTCACATCCTTCATGGCCGCTGCAACGGCAGCTCTATCATCCAAAGGGAGACCCATGATGAACTCTTTGACGGGGGATCGGCCAAAACTCGTGCGATAGTCGCGCCATCGGCGTCGGGCGCGGCGTGGAGGAGTCTGCATGGTTCTTTCGGATAGGCGATGTCCTGCACCGTATCAACCGCCTGCGACGACTCCAGGATGAGTATCGGTGCTTTCTGCGCTCGGCTCCTATTGCCCGTTGTGAGATCGCGGGTCGATCGTTCAGCCCCCAGCGACATGAGTTCTCGTCCGGTACATGTTCGCGTGCGCACCCGTCTCTTACTGCCGCTCGAGTTGCCTGTCTGCATCCAACGCCAGCTCGCGGTGGGCCACCCATTTATCGACACGTCTTATTGTGCGCGGCGGGCACCATCGACAGCGAGTAGTTCGTCGCGGCTGCATGGATCGCTGGCCTCCCATCAGGTCCGAGTTAGCGGTCGGTCGCCTCTATGGCGTCCAAAGGCTCGGCTTTGGCACACTGATCGTCGTGTCGCATGTCTGCCGAGTCCGCTCGACACGGTCCGTTAGTCGGTCCACTGTGGACGCATGAGCACAGTCGATATCCGCGAGGCGAAGAACAATTTGTCACGGTTGTTGCGTAGGGTTCCGGCAGGCGAGGAGATCACAATTACACGTTCCGGCGAATCGGTAGCAAAACCTTGTCGCAGTCGTTCCAGTGACGGGTCAGCGCCAATGCGTTGCCGCGGGTGAGGTTACCGACGACTTCGACGATCCCCGATGGGGTGAGCCTGCTGATTGGGCGAGTCGGTGGAGGTCAGTCGACGAAAAGTACCTAGATAATACCTCAATATTGCGGTATAGTTCACGACGCGGTGAGGTATTGATAATGACTGATGTATTAGACGCTCGGATTGCCGGCCCCGACCGTATCGCGGTCAGGGTTGCTGAGGCGATTCGTGCCGTGCTGCCGTCCTCGGTGTCGGTACGGGCGGCGAGAACCGAGGCAACGGTAGTTAACCTCGTTGTCAACGAGCAACACCTCACCGTCCGTTGGGTACGCGAAGGGTGGTTACGGGCGATCCAAGAGGTGCTCGACACGGAAACTCCTTTGCCCGACATTGTTGTGTCACGCAGGATGGGACCCGCCTCGCGCGACGCGCTGTCAGCGGCCGGTGTCGGGTGGGTTGATGAGACGGGGGCCGCCGAAGTGGTTGTGGGTCCGCTGATCGTCTCTCGAAGCGGATCTCCTGAGCACAAGAGAACGCCCCGTTGGACACGATCGGTGCTGGCCGTTGCAGAAGCCTTGCTGTGTGGCTCAAAGGCGACGGTCACAAGCATGGGTGACGCGACAGGGTTGTCGACCGGTACGTGCACCAACGCGCTGCGCTTGCTTTCCGACCTCGAGCTCCTTGAGGCATCTTCACCTCGGGGGCGCGGCTCGGCAAGGCGCGTGAGCGACGCGACGGACCTTCTGGCGGCGTACGTTGAGGAGGCCCAGTCGCTGGTCCGGCCTGTGTCACTACAGGTCGGGGTGACATGGCAGGACTCGGTCTCCGGGTTGGCGGGCATCGGCAAAACATGGGATGTTCTCGGGACCGACTGGGTGGCCAGCGCTCAGGTGGCAGCGGCAGTGATGGCACCGCTGCTCACATCGGTGAGGATGGCCATCGTCTACGTGGATGCTGACACTGTCCCAAAGCTTGTGGCTGTTGCCGGCCAGGTCGGGCTGCGCCCTATCGAGGGTGGAAGATTGACGCTCGTCCCGTTCCCAACGGTCACCACGCAAAGGCTTTCCTCCACTGTTCAGAGCCTCCGGGTAGCGCCCTGGCCGCGGGTATTTGTGGACCTTCAGATGTCGGGTGTGCGTGGGGAAGAGGCCGCGGAGCATCTTCGCGAGGTATTCAATGGCTGACGACACTCCCCGCTCTCGGGCTTGCCGGGGCCGCGGAAACGGCGTTGGTGCGGGTCGTACATCACTATGGCGCGCGTCCGGAATTCGTTGTCCTTGGTGGTCTCGTCCCTGAGCTGTTGTGCAGCAACAGTGCGTTCCACCATGCCGGCGCCACCGACGTCGATGTGCAGGTAGACCTTGAGATTGCGTGTGGATCGGTGAACACCGTTCGTCTGGAGTCGGCCCTACGCAATGCCGACTTCGTTCCTAGCGCTGACAAGGTATGGCGTTGGCAAGCTCGCGGCGGCTCGGCGGGAGTGATCGTCAAGTTTGAACTACTGGCTGATCTCGACTACTCGCCGTCGGAAGCCACGATCGCGTTCGATGGGTGCGACGACCTCGGCGCCCTCAACCTGCGCGGCACCGGGTTCGCCGCTGAAGATGTCGTCGTTCTTTCACTCGCAGCCCACATCGACGGAGTTCGCTACGACATTGAGGTCAATGTCACCGGCCTCGCCGGATTTCTTCTGGCCAAGACCGCCGCTGCGTACTCGCGGCGTTTGCCCAAGGACTGGTACGACATTGCGTTCGTGCTTCTCCACAGCAACCGAGGTGGGCCACATGCCGCTGGGAGGGAGGTGGTCGATCGCTTTGGTGATGCTCTGCGCGGCTCCGTCCGAACGGCCCTGGGTGACCTTGTTGCGAATTTTGAGACTCCGAGCGCCCAAGGCTCGCAGGCCTACGTGTCTCAGATCGCACAAGACCACCCCGAGATAGGGGCGGCAGAGGCGGCCGCAGATGCCGTAGCTGCGGTGCGCGAGTTTCATGCGACAGTGCTTCCGGAGTGATGGCAACGTTGGCGCAGTCTCGACGGTTCGCCGCAGTCGTTTCCCGGCCTTCCGCATCTCGGACGTCTCGGGTCGGGACCTGTTGCCGCTGGTGGTCGCGTCAGAACTCGATGACTTGGCGGAGGGCTTCGCCGTCGGCGAGGCGGTCTAGGGCGGCGTTGATGTCGCCGAGTTGGATGTGGTGTGAGATCAGCTTGTCGGTGGGGAGGTGGCCCTCCCGGTGTAGTTGGATGAAGCGGGGGACATCACGTTGGGTGACACACGATCCGAGATAGCTTCCTTGGATCGTGATTCCCCTCGCAACCAGAGGAGCGAGGCCGAGGTTATGAGACACACCCGGGCCCGGCAGGCCGAGCGTCGTCACCGTGCCACCCCGGCGCACCAGGCTCACGGCAAGGTTGAAACCCTCCAACGTGCCCGACGCTTCGATGGCGTGATCGACACCGCCCGGCGCCAAGTCTGCGACACGGCCCGGGGTCGCATCATCCGCCACCACGACATCGGTGGCGCCGAGCGACATCGCCGCTGCAAGCTTGTCCTCAAGCCGGTCGATCGCGACGACGCGACCCGCACCTGCAACCTTGGCGCCGAGGATCGCCGAGAGGCCAACCGCCCCCAGACCCACGACCGCCACCGACTCGCCCTCAGTAACCCCGGCGGTGTTCAGCGCGGTCCCCGCACCACACAACACGGCGCATCCGAAGATACAGGTATCGGCCGCCGCGAGACCCGCCGGCACCCTCACCGCTGACGCCTCGGCCACCAGCGTGTACTCGGCAAATGCCGCCACGCCCATGTGATGATGGATCGGTTCACCGTCGAGCGTGAGGCGGGTACCTCCGGTGAGTAGCTCACCCTTGTTGTTCGCTGCCACCCCGACGTCGCATAACCATGCCTCGCCGCTGCGACAGCGGACACAGCTTCCGCACTGGGGGAGATACACGAGCACGACATCGTCGCCCGGTACCAGGCCCGCGACCTCCGGTCCCACGGCCGCGACGGTCCCCGCAGCCTCGTGGCCGATCACCATCGGCAGTGGCCACACCCGTGCCCCCGTCACCACCGACAGATCGGACCGGCACAGGCTCGCAGCCCCAACCTTGACGAGAACCTCCCCGAGCCCCGGATCGGGGAGTTCAAGTTCGACGATCTCCAGCGGTCGAGACTCGCCATAGGGGCGTGCCAACCCAGCCTCGCGCAGCACGGCCCCACGAAACCTGGTCATCACAGAGCCCCTGCGTTGGGTTCAACGGTCATCATCAACAGTGTGGCACATCGAACCCCACCGTTCTTGTGCCGCTTAAGGGGAATAATTCTGTCGAAGCGTCACAAGAACGGGATAGTGCCGGCGGTGGCCGGAATATGATTGCATTACGACTGTGATGCTTGCATAATGCATGCATGGCTACATCCATCACCATAAGAAACGTTCCGGACGACACCAGGGACGAACTGGCGGCCAGAGCGGCGAGGAGCGGTGCGGTCGCCTGGATCGTTGGCCGAGGATTACCTGCTCTCGTCAGTGCGTGCCAGAGCAGCACAGCAGCGGTACCAGCTGGTGGTCCGCGTCGGCTAACTGATAGCGGCTGCGAGTACAGCCATGTCTTCGTGGGTGTTGTAGAGATGGACGGAGATCCGCAATTTTCCAGCACGTATCGACGCCTTGATTCCCTCGCGGGTGAGGGCGCTCATAGCCGCTTCGGGGTCCTCTAGGTCAATCGATACGATCGGGGAGCGGTTAGGAGCGTCGAATGGAATCGTGAATCCTCTCGACTCGAGGTCATCGATCAAGACCCTACCGTGCGTTTCAATGGATTCGATCCCAACGCTTTCTATGATCCTCAGACCTTCGATGTTGACGATGGGGTCGAACCACGGGACGGAGTCATCAAGTTTGCTCGCAGTCGTCGAGAGTTCGATCGTCGGCCCGTAGAAACTCTCCATTGGTCGGGCGGCTGCTTTCCATCCCGGCGTGATCGGCACGAAGGAGTCGTGCAGCTCGGGGCGCACGTACAGATGTCCCATGCCACGCATCCCAAGGATCCACTTGTGGCTGCAGCTGAAGAGGGCGTCGATTCCGTCAATGTCGATTGCGATACTCCCAAACGCTTGGGATGCGTCGATGACAAGCCAGGCCTCCGCTTCGGCGGCCTGTGTCTTGAGGGCGGCGAGGTCGATTCGAAACCCCGTTGCCGACTGAATCAGTGAGGTCGCGATGACCGCGGTATGACTGTCGATCTTTGTGGCGAAGGCGTCGGCTGAGAGAACGCCGTCCGTGTCCTTTACGAGACGGATTTGGTACCCTCGGTCTTGAAGCAGCATCCATGGGACGAAGTTTGAAGCGAACTCGTGTTCAGGGACCACGATGTTGGCACCGTTCACCCCCGGTGGAAGTTGCGCTGCAACGGTCGAGGCACCGCCGCTCACGCCGGTTACGAACGCTATGTCGTCAGGGGAGACCTGCAACTGCGAGGCCACCAACGATCGAAGGTCCTCAGCAACACCCTCCGCCTGGACCCAGTCAAAGGCACCGGCCTGCCACCGCTCTAGTGCGGATACCAGTGCCTGAGATCCCGGGAGGTTGCCAAGCGCCATCGAAGCGGTGTTCAAGTACACACCACTAGCCGCACCCGGAAACCATGAGGCTACGTCGATCACATCGACAGGTTAATAGGCTCTTGACAGCGTTCGCATCGGGATGACACCCTGGCTGCACATCGTTGGGCGCCATAAAACCCGCATCGGACGGATGGCGCGCAGAATTCGTTTCGATGGTGCACGATGCTACGCAACGCCTCTGTACCCGCGCCCGCGGCCACATACGGGTCACGATCTTCCGGCGTCGGCTAGGGCGAAGGGGTAAACCGCTGTTGCGCCTGCTTGCAATATCAGATTGCCGATGACCGTTAGGGTCCAGCGCGACTCAACAATGTCGTCGACCAGCAGAACCGGGCCTTCCGGCACTCGGCCAACATCGAAACTATCGAGCACGTTTCTTGCCTGCTGATAGCTGTTGTGCATCTCGCTTTGAGGTGGACCCTCGGCCACACGTTTCACAACGTCAACAAACTCAATGCCCAGGCCATCTGCGAGGCGGGCAGCGAAATCGACGACCTCGTTATGCTCACCTCGGTTCGGCACGGCGGTCACCCACTGCGGGAACGGACGTGGTGACCACTTGCGGATGAGGTCAACCGCTGCAGTCACCAACTCGTCGTCGAACCGGCCGGTGTGGTTCTTGCCGACCTGGACGAGCTCGCCCCAGCCCGGGTCGCCGTATCGTGCCAGCGCATGGCCCTCCTCGATGCGATACTTCCGCAGGTTGAGGCGTGGAAACGAACCGGGGGATTGTTTGCGAGGTTCGATCACGATCGGTTGCAGACGGATGAAATCGTGAGCTACCGCAATCAGCGACCGATCAACGGTGGCATCGAGCGGATCGTCAACGCAGTTCGCACACCGACCACAGTCTTCCGCCTCGTCGTCGAGCTCCGATCTCAGAAACGCCATCAGACATTCATCGGTAGCGACATACCGGGCCATTGCCTGCTGCTCAAGCCTGCGGTTTGCGTTCACTGCCTCGACCCGCTCGCTGGGATACGCCCACTCGGTGGCCGAACGAAACCACTTGCTGCCCTCGCGGTGCACCGCCATCTCGATCTCAAGAAGCTTGAGCGTTGCATCCATGCGACTCGGCTGCATGTTCACCTGCTGCGCCAGCGCACCTCGTGTGGTGCCATTCGCCTCTGCAAGCGTCTCAAGGATTGTTGTTGTGATCTCCTCAGAAGGAAACGCCGTCTCGATGAAGTAATCCTGGATACGCACGTCCTCTGCACCTGACAACGCCACGCCGTACGCCACATCGACCGCCCTCCCGGCGCGCCCAACCTGCTGGTAGTACGCAATCGGCGAACCGGGCACCTGGAAATGGATCACAAACTGGATGTGCGGGTTGTCGTACCCCATGGCAAGCGCAGACGTCGCAACCACCACTTTGAGCGTGTTCGCCGACAGGCGGTGCTCGATATCGAGCCGGTCCTCGGTCTCGCTCTGCCCCGTATACACCGCAGCGTCGACACCCTGACTCTTCAAGAAACGGGTGACACGCTTGGCGTCGGTGATGGTGAGGGCGTACACAATGCCGGCACCTGGGAGCGTTGGGATCGTCTTTGCCAACCACGCCATGCGCTCTGCCTTGTTTGGCATATCAATCACTTGGAGGCGGAGGCTGGGGCGGTCGAGCGTGCCCCGAATGACCACAAGGTCGGATCCCAACTGTTCCTCAATGTCGGCCACGACTCGGTCGTTTGCCGTTGCGGTGGTTGCCAGCACCGGTGTCGTTGGCGGGAGCGACGCAACGACACCCTGCAACCTGCGGTAGTCCGGTCGAAAGTCGTGACCCCAGTCTGAAATGCAGTGCGCTTCGTCGATGACGAGCAACCCCAGTCGGTCCAGCAAGTCTGGGAGAATGTCGCTCCTGAACGTCGGGTTGTTGAGCCTCTCGGGTGAGATCAACAGCAGGTCGATCTCGTCGTTGTCGATCGCGGCAAATACCTCTGTCCAGTCGTCCCTGTTGCTCGAATTCACCGTTTCTGCGTTGAGATCGAGTCGTGCCGCAGCCTCGACCTGGTTACGCATCAACGCCAGCAGGGGAGACACGATCACGGTGGGCCCGGTGCCGCCGGCTCGCAGAATCTTGGTCGCAATAAAGTACACCGCTGACTTCCCCCAGCCCGTGCGTTGCACCACAAGCGCCCTGCCTCCGCGTGCGGTCACGGTTTCGATCGCCTCAAGCTGACCCGGATGGAACGTCGCCGACGGGTTTGCAGTGAGGTCCCCGAGTAGTGCAACCGGGTCGAGCTGAGTGTTCATGCCCCGGACGCTAGCCCGCCTCTGTGACACCGATGCCAGGACGCCCCCGCGGCTACGGTGGCGTCGTCGATGTGTGGGCGCGGGTCTTGGCTTCGGTGTAGCCAATTTTTCGGTGCGCGAAAAGTTAGGACGCGTGGGGGTTCCCTATTGAAGTAGTGGCGCGTATGGTGAAGAGACATCGATGTGGTTGGGAGTCAAGACTTGCGTGTAGTGGGGTGGATGTTGTTCGGGATGGCGCTGGTTTTGGCTGCGTGCAGCGGCAGCAATGTCGTGCCCGCCACCGCACCACCGACGTTCGCACCAACAACGATTGTGGTCACGATCACGACGACTACGGAAGCCCCGACCATCACGACCACGACCCAGGTGACAACCACTACGGTGGACCGGGTGGCTGAGATAGAGGCGATTCTGGTCGACCTCGTGACCAGACGCACTCTTGCGCAAGTCGAGCGGGACGAAGCTGCCTACAGAGAGGTGTTCGCCAACGCCGGGTTTCTGAACGAGTCGATGATCGTTTTCGAAGCTGACCTATTCGAAGTCCTGCCCCCGCTAATCGAGGTCGACGTCTTGGCCGTGCTCAGCGACAGCCCAACGTGTATAGCGGTTTCGCGGCAGACGCGGATGGAAGGCAGGGGAGATGGAGAGTGGTTCGAGGACACGACCGTGTTAGAGCTGACGGCATTGGGGAGTTGGGGATTCTCATTCATTGGGGAAGGGTGGGTATGCGACGGACCGCATCCTTTCTCGGACTCATAGCCAGCGCTGGCTTTTTCATTCTTTTGGGCTCTATCGCTGGTGCGGCGGATCATTGCGCTTTCAGTCCAGAACTCGGCCGGATCATATGTGATGTTTCTGAGCCTCCTTCTGGGGGGCCGGTTGTTGATGATCCGGTGGTTGATCCTCCGGTTCCGCCTTCTTTGCAGTTTGTGTATACCGGGGTTGATCCGAATACGGGTGGTGATTGTTATTACTGGTCGAGCGTCCCTGGTGGCCTTGATGCGTGGGACCCGGCGAATGACCCTGCGGTGATAGCCATCACGACAAGTTTGCCGGTGTGTACTGCGGTTCCCCCAGTTGTGGTTGACGTCTTGGGGTGGGAGGTGTTCCGTTCATGGGCCTTGGGTGCGCCCGACCCGGTGTTATCACCACCAGGGTCAGGGGTAACCGGGGTTCCGACGTGGATCATTGCAACACCTGACGCAGCGATTGTCGAAGACGTGGTGTTACCTGACGGCCGGGTGTTGCAGGTGCGGGGTGAGATTGTGGTGTTGTCTGTTGATTGGGGTGACGGGGCCTTCTCCAATCATCTCCCCGGTGACTCGATCACACCTGGTGGGGTTGCTCACACATATGTGACGAAGACATGTGATGGGGAGCAGCGTTCGCGTCGTCGGGGGCATTTGTGTCACCCGTTTCTTGAGGCTTATCCGATCACGTTGGTGTATACGTGGGAGGGTGAGTACCGGGTGCTGCCTAACGTGGCATGGATCCGCCTTGGGACGTTGGATAGGGTCACGACTGTTGATTATGACGTTGACGAAATCATCGGCGTCCTCAACGGATAGAGGCATGCTGTCGACTCTGCTCCAGGGAAACATCCGTTGACTCGACACAACACAAGTTGTATGGTGTCAACACATTGAGGGTGCGACATCCCAAGAAGGAAGTCGACAAGGCCCTTGCGGACGCCCAAAATGCCGGGTGGACAGTGACCGCAACTCGATCAGGGCACCGGTGGGGAGTCATGCGTTGCGGTGAAGCCAGCCGGTCGGGGTGTCAGGTTTCGATCTGGTCAACTCCACGTAACCCGGGCAACCATGCCCGCCAGATCAGACGTGCGCTCGGGCGATGCCCGCACGAGTGGGAGACAACGGAAGTTACGAAGTGATGACTCACCAATTCACGCTCATTGTTGAAGGCCCCGACCTCCAGGCCGACGGTCGCATCGACGAATTGTCGGAAGCGGGTTGTGATGACGCGTTGGTCGGGCGCACCGACGGTGTCCAGTACCTCGACTTCGATCGAGACGCCACAAGTCTGCGAGAGGCGATCTTGTCGGCAGTCTCCGACGTGGAGCGTGTCGCCGATGTTGAGGTGGTCCGCATTGCCGATGCAGGGGTGGTGTCGATGGCTGACATCGCCAGCCGGACAGGTCGGACGCGCGAAAGCGTACGGTTGCTCGTCGCCGGCGAGCGGGGACCCGGCGGATTCCCTCCTCCACTCACCGATCCCCGCAGCCGCTACAGGTTGTGGCGTTGGTATGAGGTGGAACGGTGGTTCGCACTGCACTTCGGCTTGGCCCAACCGACTTCCGGAGCCCATGTGGTAGAAACGATCAACGCTGCCCTTGAGCTGCGCTATCACCGCCGACGTCTGGACCCGACTGACTCAGCCGACCTGAACAACCTTGTCGGACTGTGACGACGGCCGACCAACGGTCCCCGGTCTTGTCTCTGGACTTCGGCCCGCTTGTCGGTGTATTGCACGACGCTGGACCCGAACGACGGTTCTGACGACTACGGTGCCGCCGGTGAAGTCCTGAACGAAAGTACCGATAGTTTCGCCTCGGAGGCCCCGGCAGTAACAGCGTGTACTCGGCAAACGCCGCCACGCCCATGTGGTGATGGATCGGCTCCCCGTCGAACATGAGATGGGTACCTCCATTGAGCAGCGCACCCAGATTGTTCGCCGCAACCCCGATGTCGCTCATCCACGCCTCGCTATTGCGGCATCTGACACAGGTGCTGCACTGTGGGGGGATAGACGAGCAGGAAATCGTCACCCGTCCCAGATTCGTGACTGCTGGCCCCACATCCGAGACGGTCCCGGCAGCCTTTCGGCCGATCGCCTTCGGCCACACCCGTGCCCAGAGGCCGGTTTGTGGTTGCAATATGACTGTGTAGCATGCATAATGCATGCATGGCTACTTCCATCACCATAAGAAACGTCCCGGACGACACCAGGGACGAGCTGGCGGCCAGGGCGGCCAGGAGCGGTCGATCGCTTCAGGAGTACCTGCGGGGCGAGATGATCGAGCTCGCCAGAACACCCGACATTGAAACACTTGCGGCACGTGTCGAAGCACGAAAACGTGTGTCTGGCACGACGCTCTCGGCCGAGAAGATCGTCGAACTTCGAGACGCGGCTCGCAGGTGACGATCGTTGTCGATGCATCGGTAGTAGTCGCCGCGTTCGTCGACTCCGGGCCCGGTGGGCAGTGGGCTCTCGAGCAGTTGAGGCGAAGTCGCCTGGCAGCCCCCCACCTGATGCCTGTGGAAGTAGCAAGTGTGTTGCGGCGTGGAGAGTCGGCCGGTGACCTGTCGTCCGATGCGGCGGCGCTCGCCCACGCTGACGTTGTGGATCTGCCCGTGAAGCTGTTTCCCTACGAACCCTTTGCGCAGAGGATCTGGCAGCTACGCAAGACAGTCACGTCATACGATGCCTGGTACGTCGCGCTTGCCGAGGAACTCGATGCGACCCTGCTCACGCTGGATGCGCGATTGCCGGGCGCTCCCGGCCCGCGGTGCCGCATCGAGACACCACCGTCCTGACAGTCCTTGTATAACTCGGTGCCTCCGACCTTCCCTGGTCTTGTCTCTGGACTTCAGCCTGCTTGACGGAGCGTTACGCATCGTGTCTCTTGAGACGGCGAAAGGGCCGTGTCCGAAAACACGGCCCCTTTCCACGTTCCGAGAGTTGTCTGCGGCGTGAGCGTCTAGGGCAGGTCGGCGGGAACCTCGATCGGGAACAGCGCCGTGACACCCTCGGCCTCCCCGGCCTCGAACGCGACTTCGATGACATCCAACGGCACACGGAACGCCCAAATCAGTTCGATACCTTCTCCGCTCTTGAGTAGTTCGCTGGCACTGTTTATCGGTCCGATGGGCAGCCCGTCGATGACCAACCGGAACGCTGCCGTGGTCAGGACCGTCCCGCCGCAGGTCCCTCCCCCGGCAATGGCCTGCACGCGAACGCGGAGGAACCGTTCGCCAGCGACAGTCCGCATGGAGCCAGCGCCAACTATGAGCTTCCCGTTTTGGTCGACGCCGCCGTCGATGTCCCATTCCGCGTCGAGGACGTTGACGGTACCGCGCGAATCAGAGCAGCCACCCTCGTAGTCGACCTCGCCGGTACCATCGATCTGGACGCTGATCGGGTACGGATCTTCGGGTACTGGCCCATCGAGCGCAAGAACCATTGGCTCGTTGACCTCGTTGTTGTATGTCAGCACGGCCCCGGCGAGATCGATGTCGCCACCAGGGAAGGCCAGCGCGGCGGTCTTCGCGTCACCAAAGAGGAGAATCGTGCTCGAGAAATCGACTCCGTTTGCCACGATCGTCGTGCCGTCCGCAAGACGCAACGCAAACGAGGAGACCTGAAATTCCTGGCCTCTTTCGGGGAAACCCGGTTCGAAGTCCGCAACGTACCTGAGGTAGAGAAACCGCTCCTCGCCCATCTTGGGGTCATCTTCAAGATAGGTCCCGGGTTTGGCGTTGGAGAACTCCGCAGCCGTGACCTCGAAGAGAATGTGTCCGTACGTCTGCGAACGAGGCAGGTCGAGTCCGGCGTCGACCGCCGGTGGCAAGGTAGTTGTGGTCGTCGTGCTAGTCGACGTTGTCGTGGAGGTTGTCGGCGCGGTCGAAGCCGTAGGTGCTGGTGTCGCGGTGGTTGTCGTCGTGTCCGTTGTTCCGCTGCATGCCGCGACAACCAGTACGAGCACCGTGAGCATGGCCCCGATGTGCAACCGTGACTTTGATTTCTGCGACATGAACCCTCCCGATTGTGCAGACGCCGCCTGCCCACCGACACCTGCAACGCCCAAGGACACCCAGTCGGGGCTGCGCGATCCGGAAGCCGAACGCGGTCGTTAAAAAATACCACGACGCGCCCGTGCGCGTCCACCGTCGCTCGCCCACCTTCGTCGCGTTCGTGCGCGAGAAGTCGTCGGTACCGGATCCGTCACATGCGATGACGGTGATAGGGTCAGCATCATGTCAACACCTCTGAGGCTTGCGATCGTCGGTGTGGGGAGGATGGGGGAGTTCCATGCCCGCATTCTCAATGAGCTCGACCAGATTGATCTAGTCGCGATTGTCGACGGTCGGGCCGAGGTTGTCGAAAGGCTGGGGCGGGAACTTAACGTGGCGGCCCACGCCGCCATTGATGCGGTTCTCGATACGGACGATATCGAGGCTTTGCTCATCGCGACACCGACACCATCACACCCGAACATCGTGCGACAAGCGCTCGATGCGGGCAAACATGTTCTGTGCGAGAAGCCACTGGCGCTCGATCCCGTCGAAAGCACTGAGCTCGGAGATCTCGCTGCAACGTTGGGGTTGACTCTCCAAATTGGGTTCTGGCGGAGGTTCTCCCCGCCATGGGTGGCGGCAAGGCGGGCGTTGTCCGCCGGAGCGATCGGCGACCCGGTGATGATCCGGCTCAGCCAATGGGACGCCAATCCGCCGCCACCGGAATTCTGCGATCCCGCAGTCAGCGGCGGCTTAGCGATCGACTGCGGTGTTCACGAATTCGACCTTGCAGAATGGTTCACGAATTCGCAAGTCACGTCGGTGTTCGGGCGAAACCTCCGGCTCGTCGACGAGGCGGTTGGCAGCTCCGGAGACGTCGACAATCTCGTCGCGATGCTCGATCTATCAAATGGTGTTGCCGCTACCGTCGATCTCAGCCGGAACAGCCGCTACGGCGACGATGTGCGCACTGAAATTCTCGGCTCTGAGGGTGCCTTGTTGATCGATTTGCTTCCCCATGGTCAGACCCGGATCGCCACCGCATCCGGCACAAGCGTGCTTGCAGGTTCGGTCACGAACGACGCCACCGCTGCGGGTGTCGCCAACCAGGCCAAGGCGTTTGCTGCCCGGATAGCGGGCGAAGCCCTCGAAGTGCCGGGGGCTGCGGAGAGCGGCAGGGCTGTCGCGATCGGCAAGGCCGTGCAGCGTTCGGCTAGGACGGGTCTTCCCGAGGGAGTGTCAGCCTGACGGGGTGGTGCCCCTGAGCCGGTCGCGAAAACCACGCATGCCGACAATGTCGATGCCCTGGTTGGCAAGCCACTCCTGGAATGTCGCGTCGCGGAAGACCCTGTACTCGCCGATGCGCCAGGCAGCGTCTTTGGGGTGGACGGCCTCGATGTCTCCCGGCGCCGAACAGTGCAGCGACAAGTACGTGACGCCAGGCCCGACATCGGCAAGGCACTTCTTGAGCACCAATTCGTGGTCTGATCTGCCCCGGTGGATCAGCGGCATGAGAAAGGTATCGCCGACCGCGACACCATGCTTGGTCGCCCGTCTGCGGGCGGCTTCGAGTACCGCAATATCGACCTCTCCCAGCTTGACGGCCGCGAGCATGCTTGCAATGTCGCTGGCGAACAGCATCGGGAGGTTGAAATCGATAGCCAGGTCGACGGTGTGTTCGACAAATTCGGGTGCGAGCGCTGCGCCCATGTGATGGTCGAGATGCGTCACGTCGATCCCGTTGCTCATCGCCAAGTCCACCTGTCGGCGCATCTCTGCGGCAACCGCCACGGGGTCGGCCGAGTCTCGTAGCTCTCGCACGGTCGGCCACATAAATCCAGTCGGGTCGAACAACCCGGTCGCCCGGTCTGTCGTTGACACCGGTCGCCACCGTGCCGCTGCCGACTCCGAAGTCAATGTCAGGTGTACTCCAAGGTCAAGGTCCTCGGCAGATGCGATCGATGCGACGTCGGCGAACCACATTGCAGGCACCATGACAGAGCCCGATGTAACCGCCCCAGAGGCGGCGAGTTGCACCATTGCTTTGTTGGCACCACTGGCGCACCCGAGGTCATCGACGTGAGGGATCAAGACCCTCCGTCGTTCGATCACAACGGCTCAGACATTGGACGCATCCCAATCAAGAACGTCCTTGCCTTTGCGGGCTGGGTGAGGGCAAACATTACGGCGTCCGCAAGCGCACGGTCACCGTCGCCGCGACTTCTTCGATACGATCGGTGCGTCTTGTCGCCAACACCACGGTCGCCCCAGCTTCGGCCATGGTATATGCAGTGGCTCTTCCTATGCCGCTGCTTGCCCCCGTTACCACCGCTACGTTGTCGGTCAGCGTCCTGTTCATGGTGCGTCTCCGGTTTAGGTTGACCCGGCTCGAAATTTGGGATGGTCAGGGGACCTCATCTTGGCGCAGAGCAGGGGCGGGACCTGCGCCGATCACGGTTTGATCGAAATCGACAACCGCACCAGTCATCATGCCAGAGTCGTCCGAGGCAAGGAACGCAACCGCCGATGCTACTTCGTCGACTTTGAGCAATCTGCCAAATGGCGTTTTCGCCTCCGCGTCGGTCAGCCATCCGTCGTCAGCGCCGTGAAACCGCTTCTGTGTGGCGTCTTCGCCTGGTGTGTCCATCCAGCCGATCATGAGTGTGTTGATGCGGATGCGGTCCCTCGACATTGCGTATCCGACGCTTTTGGTGAACGGGATAAGCGCGCCCTTCGAGATCGAGTACGGCGTGAGTGTCGGCGGTCCCCCATAGCCAGTGACCGAGCCGATGTTGACAATGGTGCCTGGAGTCCCCTCCCGCCGCATGATCTTGATGGCGCCTTGGGTCAGGAAAAACGGCGCCCGGACATTGACGTTCATGATCGTGTCCCACAGCTCACGGTCGGTATCGATGATCGTTCCGCGCAGCGGGGTACCGGCAGAATTGACAAGAACATCGATTCGTCCAAATGCTTCATCGGTTTGTTCGATGAGCCGAAGGACGTCGTCGTGGTTGCCAAGGTCAGCGCGCACAAACACGGCGCGAGTCCCGAGCGCCTCGAGTTCCGCTACCACGGACGGTCCCCGGGTCTGGTCCCGTCCGGTGACGACGATGCCGCTGGCCCCTTCCGACGCAAATCTGCGGGCTATCGCGGCTCCGAGTCCTTGGGTGCTCCCGGTGACCAGCGCGACCTTGGTTGCGAACCTCTGTTGCAGTGCGGGAACGGGTTGGCTAGTTGTCATGGGACGCCCTTATCTATTCGATCGTGAGGTTGATCACGGATTCCCACCCGTCGGACTCCCAAGATCGGACCATCGCGTCGAGCACGCTGGCCACGGCGACTGCGTGTTGCAGACCGGGGGAGTGCTGTTCACCAGCAGCAACCGACTTGAGAAACTCAAGGGCCTCGATCACCTTCATAGCCTCAAAACCGATCGAGTTGCCTCCTCCTGGGACGAAGTTTGACTGGTGGGGAAGTCCGTCGCCTGCCAACACCTGAATGAATCCATCGGTCGGCTGTTCGTCTGGGAGGTAGAGCTTGAGTTGGTTCAGCGTCTCGTGATCCCACGATGCTGCCCCCTTCGAACCGTTCAGTTCGAACGCCATTGAGCTTTGCGGACCAAAGATGGACCGGTCAGCTTCGAGCGTTCCTCGCACACCGTTCTCGAACTCGATCAGCGCCCCGACGTAGTCTTCGTTGGTGACGGCTCCTGTAGGGTCGTCTGGCGATCCCCGGTCGTAGTGGGTGCTGTTTCCGGGCACCGGCAGTGGGCGCTCCGTTACAAAAGTATTCTTCATAGACACGACCCGCTTGATGGGGCCCGCTAGATGCAGCGCTAGGTCGACCGCATGAGACATGATGTCCATGAGAGCGCCGTATCCGGCTTCTTCTTGCAGGAACCGCCAGGACAGCACGCCGAGTCGGTCTCTGCCGTACATGGAAAAAAACCGGCCCCGGTAGTGGGTCAAATCGCCGAGCCTGCCTTCTTCGATGAGCTGCTTGGTGTATTGCACCATCGGAGCCCATCGATAGTTGTAGCCGCAGCCCGCGATGACACCCGCCTTGCGCGCGGCTAGTTCGATGGCCGCGGTCTCGGCAGGGCTTGACCCAACGGGCTTCTCACAGAACAGATGTTTTCCGGCGGCTGCGGCTGCCTCTGCAATTTCGCGGTGAAAGGATGTCGGCGCTGTGATGTCGATCACGTCGATGTCAGGTCGGGCGACGAGCTCTCGCCAGTCGGCCGTCCCTGATTCGAAGCCGAAGTTGTCGAGTGCCAACTTCACACGGTCTGGAGCATTGTCGGCCACTGCGACGAGTCTCGGCATGATCCCGGCTTCGGGGAAGTAGGTCGGGATCGAACGATACGAGCGTGAATGAGATTGACCCATCCATCCAAAACCAACGAGTCCGATACGGATCTCTTCGGTCATATGGTGACACTCCTTCGATCGTCGAACCCTGCAATGGCCGACTACGACCTGCTTGACCACTCACCGACCCGCTTCCTCGCGGTGGGCGAACTCACCCTAGCAACAATTTATTGGAACGTTCCAACAAAAATCGAAGTTCGTTCCCGCCTAGCAAGAACTGGGCGCCGCCTTCTCGGGCGTTCAGCGAGTTCCCCAGAACTCGACTACTTGCAGGTTGTGCGTCTTTCGCTCAAGTAGTTACCGCCGTCGTAGACGTCGTGGCATCACTCCGGCCTTCGTCTTATGTGGTCCGGCTGGCGTTTCGGTCACGGCTCGGTCGGTCTGGTCCGCAGTTCGTTCTAGATTCGATCTTGATCGTGCTTGACGGCTGGCTCTCTACGCGGTTACGCTCCGATTCTATTGGAACGTTCCAACCGGTCATTTTGGCCGGTGCTTCCAGTAGTTATTTCAACGAGGGTCGAGTGATCGACCCTTCGACGGAGAGGCGCGGAAAATGGCGTCTCGAGGATGAGAAGGTTCATTGCATGAAACGGACAAGACTATTCGCAGTCGCCGTTGTACTTTTGCTTGTGGCTGCCGCGTGCAGCAGTGACAGCGGAGATACAACAACCAGCGGTGCCAGCGGAGATACAACGACGACGGCTGGCGCTGACGGTGGCGACGGAACGACGACAACAACCGAGACCGTTACACTCAGTCAGGGTTCAGACCTGACGTTCTACATGGTTACGCACGCCGACGACGGCACGTTCTGGTCAGTCGTTAAGCGCGGCGCAGAGGATGCTGCCAAGGCTGTTGGTGTGAAGCTCGTGTGGAGCCCATCTTTCAACGATCCTGAGAAGCAGGTCCAGGACATCGAAGCCGCAATCGCGGCCGGTGCTGACGGACTTGGTGTTTCGTTGGCAGCCCCTGAAGCGGTTGGTCCAGCAGCGAAGGCGGCCGCTGATGCGGGAATTCCGCTCTACACGATCAACTCTGGTGTAAACCAGTACAAAGATCTTGGCGCTACGACGCACGTCGGTCAGACCGAGGTTGTGGCCGGTAACGGCGCAGGTGAGTTCTTTAACGACCTCGGCGCAACCACGGTGTTGTGTGCTCGTCAAGAGCAGGGCAATGTCGGGCTCGAGGAGCGCTGCCAAGGTCTCGGCGAGACGTTCAGCGGCACCGTGATCTCAGAGTTCGTCGGTGGCGATGATGACCCAACAGGCCAAGAGGCCTCGATTTCTGCGTTGCTCCTTGCAAACCCTGAAATCGATGGTGTTCTGGGCACGGGTCCGAACATCGCCGTGCGTGCGGTGAGCGCATGCACAACGGCTGGTCGTGACTGCTTCATCGGTGGATTCGACATCTCGAACGACATCATTGCAGCCATGGAAGCCGGCGACGTTGACTTCACGGTCGATCAGCAGCAGTACCTCCAGGGGTACCTGCCGATCATCCTGATGTTCCTTGAGGTCACAAACCTCAACACCGCTGGTGGCGGTCTGCCGATCCTCACGGGTCCAGGATTCGTTACCAAAGACAACGTTGGCGAAGTGAAGGCTCTCGTTAACGCTGGCACCCGGTAACTATTAGCGACTGATAGCATATGCATGCTGGGGTCGGGACACTCTAGTCTCGGCCCCAGCACGCTTTTACAGACCTACATATTTCACGGACCGACAAGGCAACCAACCACCGAGATATCAAGAACGCGGACCGGGGAACGGTCCATGACCGAAGGAAGGCCACGTGAGCACATCAGAAGCTGCTGCGGTCGTTGATGCGGAAAAGATCGACGAGCGACTCGCTTATCGGGGGCCGGTCCAGCGTCTCCTAACGCGGCCTGAGATTGGAGCGTTGGTCGGGGCAGCGGTCATCTGGGTGTATTTCTGGCTCGTCAGCGACGTGTTCGGCACCGCTGCCGGAACCGCAAACTTCCTCGACGTTTCGGCCACCCTCGGCATCATGGCGGTGGCAGTTTCCCTGCTGATGATCGGCGGCGAATTCGACCTCTCGGCTGGTGCCATGACCGGGGCAACGGGAATCCTGGTGGTGCTGCTCGTCAAAGACAGGGGAGAATTTGGCGGCGCCGGATTATCGCTATTCATCGCCATCCCGCTCGTACTCATCTTTGCGCTGGCGATTGGATGGTTCAACGGTACCGTCGTGGAAAAGACGGGGCTGCCTAGTTTCATAGTGACGCTTGCAACGTTTTTCGTGCTAATCGGCGCCAAGCTCGGATTCGCCAAACTGTTCACTTCCAAGGTCATCGTGGAGGGACTCAACCAGGGCTCAGGGCATGCCTTCTGGTCGAATATTTTCGGTTCGGTGTGGACTCGAAACACCCACATACTCGACACGCGGGGGACCGTGTTTGGCGTCTTAATCATCGTCGGTGCGGCGGCGACCGTGTACGGCCTTCTCGAAATGTCGTACAGACGTAAGGCTTTAGAGGACTTCAGCGGCAGGATCGTTACGGCGGTCGGCCTCGCTGTCGCGGTCGGCGGCCTAATCGGACTCGTGTCCAGCGACGGAGTTTCGTCGAACTGGCTCTACGGGGGCGTTGCAGGTGCCGGCATGATCCTTGCGTCTCTCGGTGTCGGTAGCTGGCGATTCGAGAGGGTATCAGACCGGGGGTCATTTTCTCTCACAAGTTCTGGCAAACGCAACGTCGGTATCGGCCTCGCTGCGGTGATCGCCGGCAGCATCATCGCAATCGGTGTCGACTCAACCTCGCAGGATATTGTTGGTTTCTTGCTCACAGTTCAAGGTTTGCGGGCCGCGTTGTTTGCGGCGGGCGCCATTGCCGGCATTGCGCTGCCTCTGATGGTGGCCCGTGGTTCGGCCAAGGACTCGCCGATCACGCAGTTCGTGTTGACATCGGTCGTTTCATTGGTTCTTGTCGGTCTCGCCTTCCTGATCCAAAGCGAAGCAGCGTCGCGCAAGTTCCGCTCCGAGTTCTTTGCGGTATTGCTGCTCCTTGCCTTGGCTGTGTTCCTCGCCGGACTCATGAGGCTCTTGTTTGTTGCACGCTCGAGTCAACACACGGCGGCCGACCGCCTTGGACGGACCGCCACTATGGCGGGACTATCGCTGATCGTGCTCTCGGTGGTTGTCAGGCTGATGTTTATGACAACAGAGGAGGCTGCAGCTACAAAAGCAGTGTTCAACTACCGTGTTTCGATTCTGTGGTTCGTCGGGTTTGCGGTGATCGCGGGACTCGTTTCGATGCGGACGAGGTTTGGCAACTGGACATTTGCGGTTGGCGGCAACAAAAAGGCCGCCCGCGAGGTCGGTGTCCCGGCAGCACGGACAAAAACGATCCTTTTCATGACGGTCTCGGTCGCTGCCTTTGTTGTCGGCATGTTGTTGGCATTCAGACTGAACTCTGTGCAGGCGAGCGTGGGAGACGGTCAGGAGTTCTTCTACATCATCGCCGCGGTCGTCGGCGGTAACTTGCTGACCGGTGGATACGGGTCTGTCGCCGGTGGTGCCCTCGGGGCCCTCATCATGGCAATGTCGTTTCAAGGGATTCCGTTCGCAGGATGGAACTCGGACTGGCGGTTCCTATTCGTCGGGGCGATCCTCTTACTTGCGGTCCTAGTCAATAACTTTGTGCGGAAGAAAGCTGAGGCTGCACGATGAGCACACCACTGCTTGAGATGCGCAACATCTCGAAGTACTACGGAAACATCAACGCACTCCAGGGCATCACGACTTCGGTCCTCGCAGGCGAGGTTACGTGCGTGCTCGGTGACAACGGCGCAGGCAAGTCGACGTTAATTAAGATCCTTGCCGGCGCCCACCAGCAGAGCGAGGGCGAGCTGCTTGTCGAGGGGAAAGAAGTGCACTTCGAGTCGCCTCGTGACGCTCTCGCGCTTGGCATCGCGACCGTCTATCAGGACCTTGCTGTTGTTCCACTCATGTCTGTGTGGAGAAACTTCTTCCTCGGCGCCGAACCAACGAAGAGCTTCGGCCCGATCAAATGGATCGACAAGGCCAAGGCATCGCGCATTGCGAAAGAAGAGATGGCCAAGATGGGCATCGACATTCGTGACACTGAGCAGGCCGTCGGCACGCTCTCAGGTGGCGAGCGCCAGTCCGTCGCCATTGCACGCGCGGCCTACTTTGGTGCGAAGGTCCTGATCCTTGACGAGCCGACGTCGGCACTCGGCGTTAGACAGTCAGGGATGGTGCTCAAGTACATCATCGAGGCTCGCAACCGCGGGTTGGGCGTGATCTTTATCACCCACAACCCGAACCATGCGTACCCGGTGGGTGACCGGTTCCTCATCCTGAACCGCGGAAAGTCGATGGGTGACTTCCGCAAGGATGAGATCTCGAGAGACGAACTGATCATGATGATGGCGGGCGGCGCAGAACTCGAGGCACTTACAAAGGAGCTTGAGAAGGCCAGCGCCGACGACGAGGGTATGAAAAAGGTAGCAGCAGAGTTCGCAGAAGAAGTGCACGAACTCGAGCACCGCGCCGAGGATGCAGAGTGACGATATGCGGCTACGGCGGACGAGGACGTCCCTCCGAGTTGGGCTAATTGCTCGCCAGTCCGGCACCGTTGGCGGCAGGAAGCCGCTGCAGTGCGCCGATGGTTCTGCGGTGACTGCCGACCTGTCTCCGGTCGAAGGCATTGTGTATCTTCGTACGCACCTGGTATTCGGAGAGTATGAGATCAGTGTCCAATGATGTCCGTCGTTACATCGTCTTGCTCTCTCTCGTTGTGGTGGGCGCGAGTTGCGGATCGCAACGTGCCGTTGTTGAACCGCTCGATGTCAGAGATTCCATTGTTCGGTTGGCGGGTACCGCGTGTCTCAAACCGATTCTCGCTACCGCATTCGTGGTCGCATCGGGAACAATCGTGACCGTTGCTCACGGCATCGCCGGTGTCGAAGAAGATCTGCGTGTTATCGACTCACTCGGCGGTGTGCACGACGTCGATGTCATGGCTTTCGATGATCAACTCGACATTGCCGTCCTATCTGTCGATGGCTTCGACGGCACACCGATCAACGCGGCGCAGGCGGTACCAGGAACGTCCGGCGTAGTGGCGGCGATGACGGTAGATTCCGATATCGCTCTCATCGACTACGAAGTGCTGAGAAATGTCAACGCCCGCACCGCCGACATCTACAACGATGGGACGGTCGAACGCGCAGCGGTTGACGTCCGATCGGACGTCCAACGGGGGACGTCTGGCGCGCCTCTGCTCAACGACAAAGGTGAATACATTGCAATGCTGTTCGCGATAAGCAGCGACCGCGAAAGTGGAGTGTATGCCCTTGCCGCGTCCGAGATCGTGGACTACCTCTCAACCGCGACGATGGGGACGCATGTTGACCGGGGGCGCTGCCGGTGAGACACAAGACCAACCAACCAGTGACTGGCGAGCCGGGCCCTTGGCGCGCGTTCAGAACGAAACCAATAGGAGATCATCTATGCAAGAACTTACGTTCGTAATCGGCCCAAATCGACCAGCGGCCGAAATATGGGAAGCGATCGGAAACGCTGGAGTTCCGATGGAAGCTTCGTGTACCTACCCAAGTATCGACGGTCGTAACGTTCGCATTGTCGTCACCGATGACGATGCGCCCAAAGCCCGCAGCGCTGCCACTGACGCGGGCTTCGGCCCTATCGACCAACACGAGGTGCTTATCGCTGATGTTGATGTACGGCCTGGCGGCCTCGGGGCTTTGGCCCGAAAGGTTGCTGACGCCGGCGCCAAAGTCACCATCCTCTACATGGCGACTGGAGACCGCGTAGTCATTGGTGCGGACAATCTTGTCGTAGCTGAGGAGGCAATCAGCGGCGCTTGACGTCGGACGCATCGTGAGATCCCTGTCGCCACTGCGGCACCAGTTTGTCGGGTTGGCGCCAACCTGCCGCCATTGCCTTTTCGGGCTACGGCGTGCTGACGGTCATGGTGAACATTGACGATATCGTCAGGTTCCCTGCGCTCACTTCGATGTAGTACGAGCCGGGACTCCAGATAAGGTCGGGGTCGATATCGATGGTTATGCCATGATCCGCGGCGTCGCTAGTGCCCGAGGTGCGGAGACCAACCCCACCCTTTTTGACTGTGTCGAGATCCGGGTACCCCACAAAGAGGCTGAGGTCCGCGGTCAACCCCGTGAGAGAAACCGTGAAGCTGTCGACGCCTGTTGGGACGTCCACGCAGAAGTACATGCGCGAAAGCTCGGGGTCGTCGCCCTTAACCTCCGCGTTGATAGTTGAGCCGAGTGCGACGTTGTCTACGGGGCCTTCGCATTTGGGGGTATCCTCGGGCGGTATTTCGGATGTACTGGTCCGCTGCTGCGTAGTTGCAGTGGTTGTGGTCGTCGCAGGCGGAGTGGTTGTCTGTTGGGCTACTGCGGTAGTGCTCGTGCTGCCTCCACAAGCGGCGACGATCAGCAGCGCGGCCGTTGCAGCCGCGAGCCACAGACGTCGTTTCGTTGCGCGCTTCATTTTCACCGATTGCCCGCGAGATCGTGCACGTACGATCGCAGGCTAGTACCGCGACGTGGGCGCTCGCGTTGAACGGGAGCGCGGCGACAAACCGCCCACGCGACTAGCGGGTTTGTCGCCAGGCACCTCGTCGTGCAGCAACAGACATCGACGAAGGGTTTGCCCGCATGTATTCTCAGAGGAACGAGGCCTGGCACTCTGAAGATCTCAGCTTTGTGCAGTGGCCGTATGGTGTACCGGAGTTGATGATGATGACCGATTTCTTTACCGACGTTCCCAACCGAGTCGCATTTGCGGGCACGGACCCAGGCGACGGTCTGGGCTTTCGGGTATACGACCCGGACCGCATCATTGCGGGTCGCCGGATGGAAGACCATCTGCGGATAGCGGTCTGCTATTGGCACAGCTTCAACTGGCCAGGCAATGACGTCTTTGGTGTTGGCACATTTGACCGACCGTGGCTGGAAGCGACCGATGACCCAATGGCGGCCGCGCGAGCAAAACAGAATGCCGCGTTCGAATTCTTCGAGAAGCTCGGCACTCCGTTTTACTGTTTCCACGATGTTGATATGGCCCCGCCGGGCGCCAGCCTCGATGAGTCACGGTCAAACCTCGCCATGATGGTTGATCGTGCCGCCGAGAAACAGGCAGCGACGGGTGTCGGGCTGTTGTGGGGCACTGCGAACCTCTTCTCGCACCCGCGGTACGCCGCCGGTGCGGCGACGAATCCAGATCCGGAGGTTTTCGCCCATGCAGCGGTTCAGGTCCGTGATGCGTTGAACGCTACACATGCGCTCGGCGGGCAAAACTATGTGCTGTGGGGCGGCCGCGAAGGGTATGAGACGCTGCTCAACACCGACATGAAACGTGAGAGCGACCAACTCGGGCGGTTCCTTGAGTTGGTTGCCGACCACAAACGCAACATTGGTTTCACGGGCGCGCTCCTCATCGAACCAAAACCGCAAGAGCCGACGAAACACCAGTACGACTATGACGTGGCCACTGTGCACGGGTTTCTGGAACGTTACGACCTTGCGGGTGAATACAACGTGAACATCGAGGTGAACCACGCCACTCTTGCCGGACACTCGTTTCACCACGAGGTTGCGTACGCTGTCGACAACGGGATATTCGGTAGTATCGATGCGAACCGGGGGGACCCCCAGAACGGGTGGGACACCGATCAGTTTCCCAATTCGGTCGATGAGCTGTCTCTCGGGCTGTTCGAGATCATCCGCGCCGGCGGATTCACCACCGGGGGTTTCAATTTCGACACCAAGCTGCGTCGTCAAAGCATGGACCGCATCGATCTCTTCCACGCACACATTGGGGGCATTGACACGCTCGCCCGTTCGCTGCTTGTCGCTGATGCTCTTATCACCGATGGTGCCCTCGACCGCGGACGTGCCGACCGTTACGCCGGCTGGAAGTCCGATCTTGGTCTGCTGATTTTCTCCGAGGAGGCAAGCCTCGACGTCATTGCACAAGAGACGGCTGCCGACGGTCTCGATCCGACGCCGGTGTCCGGACACCAGGAACTGCTCGAAAACGAGGTCAACAGGGTCATCTGGTCCACGAAATGACGTTGGTGGCAGGCGTCGACTCCTCGACACAGTCGACAAAGGTCGAGATCAGAGACGCAGCAACCGGTGAACTGGTGGCGACCGGTCGTGCGTCGCATCCGACGACCCAGCCGCCGATTAGCGAGCAGGACCCGGAGAGCTGGTGGGTTGCACTGTGCGAAGCCCTCGCCCAAGTCGCTGAGCATCTCGAACGTGTCGATGCAATATCCGTCGTTGCGCAACAGCACGGCCTGGTGTGTCTTGACGGAGATGGCCTCCCTCTGCGTCCGGCGAAGCTGTGGAATGACACGACATCGGCACCGCAAGCAGCAAGGCTTGTCGAACAAATCGGTACAAAGGCGTGGGTTCAGGCGTGCGGGCTGGTACCTGTAGCTTCAATGACCATCACGAAACTTGCGTGGCTTGCGGACAACGAGCCGGACATCCTTGAGAAGACGGCATCTTTCATGCTGCCGCACGACTTTCTGACATTTCGGTTGACCGGAGAGCGCATCACGGACCGGGGTGACGCATCAGGTACGGGGTGGTGGTCGCCCCTCACCGGGGCCTACCAAGGCTCGCTGTTGGGTCTCGTCGTTGGCGATCCACGGAGCATCATTGACCGTTTGCCGCGGGTGCTCGGTCCGTGGGATTCGGCAGGTGAGGTCACCGGAATAGCTGCGGTAGAGACTGGTCTCCGCCTCGGGACGTCGGTCGCTTGCGGCACCGGTGACAACATGGGTGCTGCCTACGGCCTCGGACTCGAGCCCGGCGACCTTGTCATGTCGCTTGGCACGTCGGGGACGGTGTACGCGGTGAGCGAAAATGCGATAACCGATGCGAGCGGCGTCGTCGCCGGTTTCGCCGATGCAACAGGGAGGTATCTTCCGCTCGTTGCCACCCTCAATGCCACCCGCGTGACGGACACGGTTGCTGGCTGGCTTGCGGCCGACCAGCAAGAGTTCGCCCGCCTTGCCCTCGAAACGCTGCCCGCGCCGACCGTTGTCCTGAAACCGTATTTCGATGGCGAGAGGACACCGAACCTTCCCAATGCTAAGGGCTCGTTTTTCGGACTCGACAATCTCACGACTCGTGCCGACATTGCGGCTGCGGTTCATATCGGTGTCGTTTGCGGGCTGATGCACGGCATCGAAGCTCTCGCCGCGGCTGGCGTTGACACGGCAGGTCAGCTTCACCTCACGGGTGGTGGTGCCCGCTCGGCTGCCTTTCAACAATGGGTTGCCGATCTGTGGGGTCGACCGGTGGCTGTGCATTCCATCGGAGAATGCGCCGCAGCCGGTGCCTGTCGACAGGCTGCGGCTGTTGTCGAGGGGGTGGAGCCTCCGTGGCGACTGAACCCTGACTTAACCGTCGATCCCAGGCCCGATGTCGATGGCCAGAGCTACCGTCAGGCCTACGAAACCACCACGTCGCACTGATCCAGTTAATGAATCTGGCGTTCCCGCCCGGCCCATTCCTTGTCGCGCAGCACGTATTTCTGGATCTTGCCGGTGGACGTCTTTGGCAGCTCATCCAAGACTTCGATCTCGTCGGGAGCCTTGAAGTGGGCGATACGTTCTCTGACGTGGTCGATAATCTCCTGACCGGTAACGGTCTGCCCCTCTTTTAGGACAATGAAACCCTTAGGCCGCTCCCCCCACTTCTCGTGCGGCACCGCAACGACTGCAGATTCGAGCACTGCTGGGTGAGTTTCGATCGCCCGCTCGACTTCGATGGTAGAGATGTTCTCGCCACCTGAAATGACGATGTCCTTCGACCGATCCTTGAGATCGATGTAGTTGTCCGGATGCCATACCGCAATGTCTCCAGAGTGGAACTCGCCGCCGCGGAATGCCTCCTCGGTGGCTTCTGGGTTGTCGTAGTAACCCTTCATCACGTTGTTTCCGCGCATGACAACTTCGCCCATTTCAGTCGCATCCCTGGCGACATCGTTCATCTGATCATCGACCACGCGTGTCGGGTCGGCAGTGATAAACGACACTCCCTGGCGCGCCAAGAAACTTGCCCGGTCGGCGACACTCAGCTCTGAAATACCTGGCTGAAGTTCGCACACAGTGTGCGGTCCGTACGTTTCGGTGAGGCCGTACACGTGGACGAGTTTTGCGCCGAGGCCCTCGATAGCCTCGATGACTGTCGGGCTCGGTGGTGCTCCGGCAGTCGTGATCGTTACGGACCGGGAGAAAGGGTGCGCTTCTGGCGCGTTGATGAGACCGATGAGGACGGTGGGCGCAGCGTTGAAGTGCGTCACTCCTTCGCTGTCTATCAGCGACCAGATCTGCGCAGGATCGGCCTGCCGAAGACAGACATGGGTCCCCCCGATAGCTGTCACTCCCCACGTTGTGCACCAGCCGTTGCAGTGGAACATTGGCAGCGTCCACAGGTATACCGAGTCGGGGGAGTGGTTTGAATGGATGATCTCGGCAAGCGCATTGAGGTATGCGCCGCGATGTGTGTACATCACACCTTTTGGCCGCCCCGTTGTGCCCGACGTGTAGTTGATTGAGATCGTGCGCTCCTCATCGTCAACCGTCCACGGCAGCGGGTCGGTACTGCCTCTCGTAAGAAGGTCGTCGTACGTGGTGGTGTCGAAGTCGAGAGCTGTGCCGATTTCGTCGATCGAGACGATCTCCTTCACCGTTGTAAGGTCGTCGATGACCGGTGCAAGTGGCGCTAGCAACGCCGTATCTCCAACCAACATCTTGGCGCCACAATGGTCCAGAATGTACTGGATCTCCATTGGAGCCAGCCGTGTATTGATAGCGACCAGGACACCGTGGATGAGCGGCACTGCAAAGTGGGCGATCAACAATTCGGGAATGTTGGGACTCAGAAATGCAACCCTGTCCCCTTCCGAGATCCCCGAGGCGAGCAGCGCCGACGCCAGCCGCGTTGCGTGCTCGGCCATCTCGGCATAGTTGAGTGTCCGCTCGCCGTGGACGATCGCCGTCTTTTGCGGAAAAACGATCTCGGACCGTTCGAGGAACGAGAGAGGTGTCAACTCAGTTCTGTATACAGACGTCATTGTTGGCTCCATTGCGGCTCACGCTTCTCCAGGAACGCTCCCATGCCCTCCTGCGCATCAGGGTTGGCGGCGTTGGCGGCCATCACCGGTGTGGCAATGTCGTAGGCGGCGTTCTCGGGCATCTCAGTCTGGGCGTGATAGGTGCTCTTCCCCAGAGCAATCGTGTTTTTCGAATAGCGCAAGATTTTTTCCGCCATCTCAGTCACGGCAGCGTCGAGTTGGTCAGCGGGTACCGCTTCGTTGATGAGGCCCCAGTCGACAGCAGTCGCAGCATTGATCGGCTCGCCGGTCAACAACATGTACATTGCGCGTTTGTGCCCCACTGCGCGGCTCACCGGCACCAAGGGTGTATGGCAGAACAGACCGATCTGGACGCCCGGGGTTGCAAACCATGCCGTGTCGGCCGCGACGGCCAGGTCACAGCTCGCAACAAGCTGGCAGCCCGCCGCGGTAGCGATGCCCTGCACTTTTGCGATTACGGGTTGGCGCAGATTGCGGACAGCTCGCATCATGTTCCTGGAGGTGTCGAACAATTCGGCGTAGTACTCGTCAGGTCTGTCCATCATCTCGGCCATGTCGTGGCCAGCAGAGAATGCCTTTCCCTCTCCGGTGAGGACAACGACGCCAGCCTCTACCGGCACATTCTCAAGAGTCTTGAGCATCAGACGCATCAGATCCAGGCTGAGTGCGTTCCGCTTCTCGGGCCGTGCCAAAGTGATTGTGGCGATCGATCCTTCGATGTCAAGGCGAATCTGATTCTCGTCCATACGCTCGCTCCGTGATGGGTGAAACCTCCCTGCGTGGGTCGCCACCTCGACGTCGAACAATACGGAGCAGGGCTGGTTCCGGCTTCCGAGGTGCTGACGCCTGGGGGGCACGCAGGCCCGGCCACAATACCATCGGTGGTCGTTCGACTCTATCGAGTGACCGAGCCGTGGCACGGCACAGCCCACCCGACTCGTCGCCCAGGCTTCTACGGGATGATGCCGGTCTTGCATGCCTTGGCCACGATGTCTTTGCGGCGGCTTGTACCGAGCTTGCGCGCGACGCCGTGTATGTGTGTTTTTACCGTGGAGAGGGAGATATGCAGCTCGGCCGCAATGTCCTTACGGGTGCCCGTGCCCGGCAGCATCCGCAGCACCACGACCTCGCAGTCGGTGAGTTTTTCCACCGTCTGGTCCTTGCCTGCGCAGACCTAGACCCGAAGCGAATGTCGTTGTTGACTCGGGCGAGTTCGCCCGCCTCTTCGACCGCGAAACCTAGATCAGCGATCCGAACTTCACAGGGATGGCCTCGGGCCTGCAAGCGAGGTGTTGGCAGCGCCGGGTCTTCACGAGAGGCGACCACCATCTGAACGTGGTGCGCGCCGCCGCGATATCTGCTGCTCCGAGTCCTTACAACGCGGCTGCTGCGTCTGCCAGCTGTTCAGCGTCGGTGATAATTGAGCGGCCGCTCCGGCGCATGATGACCTGTCCATCGTGGTCGGTGAGGATTGCAACGGGTAGTCCTCTGATAGGTCCCAGCGATGCCGGAGCATCTGAAATGTCGAGCACTCTCGGGGTCGCCCCGAGATTCTGCAGCGTTGAGACTGCCGGATCGCAGAGACGACAATGTGGACCCGTCACGATCGTGATTCCGGTATTGAGACCGGCATGCATCGGTCTGGTACGTCGCTCTCCAAAAGCGACGGTTAGGTATGCACCGCCAATGAGTGCGACGAGGATCAAGAGTCGTACGATCACGTTGTCAGGTCCTTACTACTCGTCGGTACAGGATGCACCCAACGCAGATCCGCGCGGTTGAGGCCAGTGTCGCAAGCACAAACACGAGCAGCGTGACCGCCCATCCCGCGACCGTGGCCCCGACGAGGAACAATACCGTGGCGAGACCGAGGAAGATCACCGCGAGAAGTTGTGAGAATCGAGGGGGTGCGGCCCACTCGGTCTCGGTGTGATCAGCGAGACGGGGTCGTATCAGGCGCAGGTAGATTTGCGTGGATATCCCGTAGCGTGGACCCGCAAACCTGGTGAGGCCGACGATTGCGAACGTGAACGCGACGAGCGGCCAGACCTGAAGCAGGAAGCCGAGACCGGTAAGGGCCGCTACGACGGCCTGGTTGAAACGTGGGATGTTGACATCGACGTACGCACGAGAAGCGGTGGTCGGTGCAGTGTTTTTTGATCTGGCGTCGCGGTCGTGAGACGCATTAACGGTGTTGCTCATTGAAGACATCCTGGTGTGGGAAAACAAGAAATCTGACGCCGCAGGGAAGGTCTCTTCGGGTGGGGGCGTCAGATCAGGAGTGCATTTGCGCAGGTCGCTACGGCACTCGGGTGAGCCACCCGAGAGGTTGTACAGCAACACATACACATAAAGCGCGTCATAAGCCGCGAAGGTACGCCACTTCGTTCACGGTGTCAAGCCCCAGCGAGAAGAACCTCCGCCGAAGCAGAGGTTCTTCTCGCTAGTTCGTGCTGTCAGATCAGGGGCTAGTTCGTGCTGTCAGATCAGGGGAGTGTCACCGGGCAGTCGGTGCCGAGGCCAGCTATATAACTCGCGATCACTGCGTCCAGGAAGTCTCGCGACTGTGCGTCGATGGACGTGTTGGGGTATCCGTCACCACCGTTCGACATGAAGTCGTTGAGGGCCACCGAATAGGTCGTCCCGGCCGTTAGATCAACGGCAGCTCCCGTGCAGGTACCGTCGGCTGCCTGCACGACTGCCCCGGTGACACGCGATCCGACTGCCGCCGAAATGTCGTACGTCACACACAGACCTGAGACCTGGGCGAACTGTCCATCCGGCGTCGGCATTTCGGCGACGCCGTTTTCAAGGTGGTCCTTCAGCAAAGCGCCCGTCATGTCGACCGTCACCACTACGTTGCCAAACGGCAGAACGGTGAGGATCTGGCCGTCGGTGATATCGAATGGCGACCCTGACTGTGATCCACAAAAGTCGCTGGGGTTATCGATCGATGGACAAGTCAGATCTGCGCGTAGCCCACCAGAATTGGTGATAGCAAAGTCGGTTCCGTATGTGGTCAGCATCGCGTCCGTGACCACGTCGCCAACGAGAGATTCACACGAACGACCGCTTGAGTGACCACACGAGTCGCTCCGGGGAATGAACACATCAGACGTTCCCACCACACCGCTGAGCAAGACATCTAGTTGCGCACGCAGAGGATCAAGGAGCGCAACGATCGCCGGATCGGGCGTTACCGCATCGCTTACTGGGTCAACGAACTCCACCGTCACGTTCTCGACTTCTGCCTTTACCTTGCCGTTCTTCTTTACTTCCTTCTCGACCTCCATCGTGATCCGGGCATACGTCCGTCCACGGCTTTCGTTTTCCACAACCGGAATACCGTTGATCACTCCCGAATACTGGACGCCGGTGTGGTCACCAAGAATCAGGTCGATCTTCTTCACCGAGTTGGCCAGATCGATGATCGGTCCCTGGGGGTTGCCGTCAACATCGAATGACGTAACACCCATGTGAGCGATTACGATGAAAATCGTGGCGCCCTCTTTCTTAGCCTGCTTGCGTGCCTTCTTAACAGCCCTTGCGGGGTCGGTTACCACAATGGTGCCGAAACTGTCTGGGAAGACCAGAGTCGGTGCTTCGGGGTTGGTGATGCCAATGACTGCGACCTTGATGCCGTCCATCTCGAAGATCTGGTACGGTTCGACACCGTCGAGTTCGTCGTTGACGTTCTTCAAGTTCGCCGAGACGTAGGGGAAATCAGCAATGTCGATCATCTGCTGAAGATGGTCGATGCCTTTGTCGAAGTTGTGGTTCCCGAGTCCGTCGACATCGAATCCCATCAGGTTCATGGCCTGCACCGCGGGTACCTCGTCGAAGAACGACGACAGCGGCAGCGATGCTCCGAACGCGTCGCCGGCCGTGAGCGTCAATGTGTTCGGGTTGTTGGTGCGTTCCTGCGCGAAGTATGTCGACAGCTCTGCCGCACCGCCAAAATTGCCTAGACCGAATACGAACAGCGGATCGAGCTGGCCATGCCAGTCCGAGATCGAGAGGAACTGCAGTTCGACGGTCTCTTCGGTTTTTCCGTTGCTGTTGTCGTCCTCGTCGTCATGCGCTTGGACGGGTCCGGTGAATGCAGCGAGCGATGCCGCTAGCAGAGCGATGCTCAAAAGCATCCTCAGTAGTTTTGTTTTCCTGTGCTCGGTATTTCTCCTCCTGTGGCGATCGCGTTGTCGCGGTCACGGCCCACGATCCGATTCTGGCAACTTTGCGTGGTAATTGCTCGCCACGCACTGTCACCACCGACTTGGTGCCTCAGATTGGTGCCGTAGTCAGTGCATTGTCCGATCGCCTGGGTCTCCGTTGGCGGGTTGAGGGTGCGACAAGAAAGTTCTCGAAACACCTTGACTTCGACCTGGGTCGTTGTGACGATCGCGTTTTCGTCGCTTCTCGATTCCTTGGGCAATCTTGTTGCGGTGCCACCGGCGCGGCCCTCGTTTGCCTTGTTGACTGGGGGTCTTGTCGGAGCCGGCTTCAAGAGTGCCGCATTTATGTTGGTGACGGTAAACCCATTGTTGTTCTTTTCGATTCCACTCGAACTCTTTGCACGCCCAACCGTGTACACCCTGTCAATGTTGGTGATGCGGCGCCAGATAGATGATGGCGATCCTGTTCCGCGGTGGCTGGTGGGCGTCGCGATGCGCGTGAGTTTGGTCGCCATGTTTGCGTTGATCACTCTTTGCACCGCCGTCGGTGGGCCCGAGGGCATACTCGATTAGTGGTTTTGTCGTGACAGGCCGGTGCTCTAGCAAGAAGCGGCTTAGCCGACCGCGTCCCATGGCGGACGGACACGTAGGACCTCTTCGCGGGTGCGTAGCGACAGCACGATCTCGTCCATTGATTCCTGGCCGATGCCGACTATTTCGCATCGCAGCAGCCGGGTGCCGTCATCCTCGGTCATCGAAATTCGGTGAACTTGTGCGCCGATCGCGTTGAGGGTCTCGAACAGCGGCGTCAGCGTGCCATGACCAGGTTTGTATTTGATCTCCAGCTCCTGCGTGGTGTTTCGCCACATCAGATGCCGGATGGGCGCAAAACCGAGCATCATCACAAGTGCAACGGCAAGCGCGCCGATGGCAAGGAAATACAGACCAAACGCGACAGACACCCCAAGCGCTGCAGAAAACCACAACGTTGCGGCTGTCGTGATGCCGGTTGTGGTGAACCCGGTTTTGATCATCCCACCGGCTCCGATGAAGCCGATCCCGGTGACCACCTGCGCGGCTATCCGGGTCGGATCGCCGACTGAGCCCTGCACACCGAACATGCCGGCGACTGTAAAAAGTGTTGCCCCGGCGGCGACGAGTGTGTGGGTTCGCAGTCCGGCAGGCTTCTGCTGTGACTCCCTTTCGGCACCGATGGCGGCGCCGAGAACTGCAGAGAGCAGTATGCGAAGGAAAAGTTCAAGTTCTGTTGGTTCCACTGTGGAAACCTCCGTTGTTGGCGGGCGGCGTTTGGATCGCGGCTCCATGTTGGCGCGGCAGGTCGTGCACCGGCGGTACCGCCCAAGCGGTGATTCTACCTGTCAAACAGAATTGCCCTTGCAAAGACCGTTCTGGCGTCCAATCGTGCAGGATCCTGCGGTGGTCTCTAGTGGTGTGCGCGACGGGGTGACTTTTTGGAGTGTGTTTATGTCTCGACCGAGGTTGGGGTGGGTAGTGACGCGGGTTGCGTTGTTTGAGTTAGCTAGGGGGGCGTCGATTGTTGACGCGGCGCGGGTTGCGGGGGTGTCTCCGCGTAGTGTTAACCGTTTTGTTCACGATTATGGTCGGATGATTATGCGTGAAACAAAACTTCGTGTCAGTGCTTTGTCTGAGGGTGAGCGTGAGGAGATTCGTTGCGGTATTGAACGCGGTGAGTCTGCACCTGTGATTGCCCAAACATTGGGGAGGCACCGTTCAACAATATGGCGTGAAATTGAGGCGAATGGTGGGCGTGACAATTATCACGCTTACCGGGCTCATAACCGCGCCCATGTCAACGCGGGACGGTCCCGGGTCACATGGGTAGAGACCCGCCCGTGGCTGTGGGATGTGGTGGTTGGGTTACTCAGACACGATAAGTGGTCACCGCAGCAGATCTCTCACCGGCTTGTCAAGGATCACCCTGATGATTCATCATGGTGGGTGTCGCACGAAACGATTTATCAAGCTATCTATGTGCAAGCCAGGGGCGGGTTACGTAAAGAACTATTGACTTGTCTGCGTTCTGGGCGGGTGAGGCGGAAAGCGCACTCACGTGAGGTGGTGTCGAGGGACAGGTTCGCGGGCATGGTGATGATTGCGGATCGGCCACCTGAGGTTGAAGACCGCGCAGTGCCGGGGCATTGGGAGGGTGACCTCATTGTTGGCAAAGACAACAAATCAGTGGTCGCAACGTTGGTGGAGCGCACTACCCGGGTGGGGATGCTGATCAAACTTGATTCCAAACACGCAGCACATGTTGCTCAACGTCTCAGCGAGCATGTTGTGAAACTGCCGGGTGAGTTAATGAAAACTTTGACGTGGGATCAAGGCACTGAGCTTGCTGACCACGCCACGTTCACGATCAAGACTGGGGTTCCCGTGTTCTTTTGTGATCCCCGGTCACCGTGGCAGCGTGGCAGCAACGAGAACTTCAACGGTCTCGTGAGACAGTTCCTCCCTAAAGGCACCGACCTGTCAGTGCCGACCCAAGACGACCTTGACAGCTATGCCCGGTTACTCAACAACCGGCCACGTAAAACGCTTAACTGGGACACACCAGCTGAGCGATACAACCAACTCGTCGCGCCCACAGCTTGAAACCACCTGCACGATTGGACGCCAGAACGGTCTATTGGACCGTGAAGGTCCATGCGAACTCGCCGGTGTCGGCGGTTCCGACGATGCGGTCGTATCTGACCGAGATCGAGTGGATACCGACGGGCCATGAGATTGCGCCGTCGTCATCTGTCGGGCGCCAGATCGTGATACTCGTAGCTTCGGTGAACTCGAGCTGTGATGCCGGGATCTCTACCCCGTCGACGATCAGGGTGATTTCGTAGCCATTCTTCATGTCGACGCTGATGTGTACTTGGCGTTGCATTGTGTCGCCATGATTCGGGCTGAAATCCTCGATGGCGTCCGGCACCACCGCAGGGCGGCCGGTCGGGGCAAGCGCCACCATTGCAATCACGACGCCCATCAGCGCAAAGCCGAGCAAGGTCAGCGTGATCCGAAACCGTGTAGGACTCATACTCTCAGTCTACGGCTCGTGACACCGATGCTCATTCGGGTCGACTACCGTTTGGGCCATGCGAATCAACCCTGTCCTTGCAGACTTGGGCGAGTACAAGATCGCGGTCGTAAAAGAGATCGCTCGGGAAATGGAACTCGCTGGCAAGAGAGTCATCGATTTTTCGATCGGCGACCCTCGCGAACCGACGCCGTCGTTCATCACGGACGCCCTGCACGATGCAATCCCAGAGGTGAGTCAGTATCCGGCGGCGGCCGGGCTGCCAGAGTTTCGTGAGGCGGTTGCTCGCTACGTCGCAGGCAGGTTTGATGTCGAGATCGACCCCGCCACCCAGGTCGTGCCGACTTCGGGGTCGAAAGAGGCGGTCTTCACAACGCCGTTTGCGTTTTGTGACGCATCTGCAGGTGACATCGTGGTGTACGGCTCTCCGGCGTATCCAATCTACGAGCGCGGCGCCAAGTTTGCCGGTGCCCAGACACATGCGGTCGAGCTTTCGGGTGATTTCGTTCTCCGCCACGACGACATCCCAGGCGCTGTGTGGGACAAGGCCCGCCTGGTCTGGACATGCACGCCGCACAACCCAAGCGGGGCAGTGACATCGGCCGAAGACCTGTTGGCGCTTCTCGAGCGATGCCGCGAAAACGACGCGCTGTTGCTTTCGGACGAGTGTTACGTGGACGTGTATGAGGAAGAACACTTCCCATCGGGCCCGACGTCGGTGCTCGAAGTCGCAGGTCCAGGGTGCAGCGGTGCGCTTGTGTATCTCTCGCTGTCGAAACGATCGGGGATGACCGGGTACCGCTCCGGTGCGATCGTCGGAGACGCCGAGGCGATTGCGGTACTGAAGAATCTTCGTTCAACGACGGGAACCGCCGCGCCAGAGCACATCCAGCGTATGGCCATTGCCGCATGGGGCGACGATGCACACCCCAAGGAACGTCGCGACGTATTCGCAGCGAAACGTGCGATTCTCCGCAAGGGGTTCGAGCCTCTTGGGTACGAAGTTGTCGCGTCCCAGGCCGGTCTATATCTGTGGATCAAAGTTGGAGATGACGTTGCCATGATGGACAAGTTGGTCAATGCGGGTGTCGTTGTTTCGGCAGGTCGCTTCTTTGGTCCCGGGGGAGAGGGATACATTCGGTTGGCGTTGGTGCCGACGCTTGAAGAATGCCACGAGGCTGTGGAGGTGGTCCGAGAATGCCTGACGTCATGAGCGACCAAGAAGCGGTGGAAGCCGCATACGCCGATCACGAACTCCTGGACGACGCCACGTCCGCCATCGAACGAACTATTGGGATGCTTGATCGGGGGGAGATCCGGGTCGCGGAGAAGGTCGATGACGACTGGGTTGTCAACCAGTGGGTGAAGCAGGCAATTTCGTTGTACTTCCGCATCGCCAAATTGGAGACCTGGAAGGTCGGGATGCTTGAGTTTCGCGACAAGATCCCACCCAAAACGGGTCTTGCGGATTTCGGCGTTCGTGTGGTCCCGCCGGGTGTCATCCGCTACGGCGCGTTCTGCGAACCCGGAGTTGTTGTGATGCCCGGCTACGTGAACATCGGCGCCTACGTGGGGTCTGGCACGATGGTCGACACCTGGGCGACCGTCGGCTCATGCGCCCAGATCGGACAAAACGTCCACCTCTCTGGTGGTGTTGGTATAGGCGGTGTGCTCGAGCCTCCCGGCGCATCTCCAGTGATTATCGAGGACGGTGCCTTCATCGGCAGCCGTTCCATTGTCGTTGAGGGCGTGCGGATTGGTGCCGGCACCGTTCTCGGTGCGAACACCACGATCACGATGTCGACCCCGATCATCGACGTCACTGGCCCAGAACCCGTGGAATCGCGCGGATTCGTCCCTCCAAACTCGGTCGTCGTTCCCGGCACCCGCCCGAAGAAGTTTCCGGCGGGCACATTCAACCTCCAGTGCGCATTGATCATCGGGAAACGGTCGGAGTCGACCGACCGTAAGACCTCGCTCAATGACGCGCTGCGCGTGTTTGGTGTTTCGGTGTGAGCCTTCTCGACACGCTGACCTGGCTGGTCAACATCCCATCGGTCACGGGCAACGAGGAAAGGATCTGCACCGAAATCATCGACCGGTTGCGAGCCACATATTCGGAGGACGAAATACTCCGAATAGGCAACGCCGTCACCATTGGTCGGCGATCTGGTCGGCCGCTCATCGTGCTGTACAGCCACATCGACACGGTGCCCGTCCAGGGCAACTCCACGGCCCGTCTCGATGGAGGTCGGCTGTTCGGGCTTGGCACGTCGGACATGAAGTCGGGTGTCGCGGTTCAGATCGAACTCCTTGAAAACGCACAGGTGCTCGCAGGCCAGTACGACGTTGTCGGCGTGTTCTATGACAAGGAGGAAGGCCCGTCTGTCGAGAACGGACTCGGTGCGGTTCTTGATTCGGTGGCTTGGCTGGCGGATGCTGTGCTTTCGATCGTCTTGGAGCCGACCGACCTGCGAATCGAGCTTGGTTGTAACGGCGTGCTCAACGCGGATGTGATATTTAGGGGTGTCGCCGCGCATTCCGCACGACCATGGCGTGGCGAAAACGCCATTACGAAGGCCGGCGAGTGGTTGGCGAAGCTCCACACAACGGAGCCCGAACCGGTCGAGATCTCGGGTCTGACTTACAGCGAAGTGTTTTCGGTCACCAAGATCAGCGGCGGTATTGCGAACAACGTCATTCCGTCAGAAGTGGTGATCAACCTAAACCACCGGTTCCCTCCGATCTACTCAATCGATCAAGCGATCGAACGGCTGCGGGCAGTGGCGGCAGACGCTGACGAGGTGATCATCCGCGACAGCGCAAGCGCCGGACTGATTCCTGACGGCAACCCACACCTCGATCGTCTCGCCGCGATTTCCGGCGGCCAGCTGTCCGCCAAACAGGGTTGGACCGACGTCGCCCGTCTCACCGGCCGAGGCATCGACGCTGTGAACTTCGGACCGGGTGAGGTGGCGCAGTGTCACCAGGCAACCGAGTCCGTTGAGGTCGCGGCGTTATCGACCGGTTATTCCGTGATGGTTGATTTCTTGACCGGCGCGGTCGAGTAGTCGGTCCTTTCGAAAGACAGCAGCCGCAGGAAGATCTGCACAAGAGGGCCGATGCCGACCAGGAACACGACCGTACCGATACCCGCCTGACCACCGAGCAGCACACCGACCGACAGAGCGGTCGCTTCGACGATGGTTCTGGCCATGCGAATCGAAAGCCCCTTGCTGGCAAGGCCTGTCATGATCCCATCCCTGGGGCCCGGTCCGAGACCCGCCCCGATGTAGAACCCGGAGCCGATGGCGACGGTCACGACCCCGCCGACCATGAGCCCCACGCGACCCGGTAGAGCTTCCACGTTCGGGACGGCGTTCAGAAACATATCGACGACGACGCCGACCCACATGGCGTTGGCGACCGTGCCGAGGCCCAGCCGCTGCTTCAGTGGAATCCACGCAATCAGGACTGCCAGGCCCGTGAGAATGACAACCGTCCCGAATGACAGGCCGGTGCGGTCCGACACTCCTTGATGAAACGCACCCCACGGTGGCAGACCCAGTTCCGCTCTCACCATCATTCCCACACCGACGCCGAACAGCGTAAGACCGAGGAAGAGACGCCCGAGCCGCTTCGGTAGGTCGCCGTGTCGCGGCATCGGCAAAAGGAATGTCGACGTGTCAATAGCCATGACAGCGAGCTTAACCGACCCCAACATGCCCTAAGGCGCCATTGAACCTTACGGTATCGACCCGCTGGCTGATCACGGGTCTCGTTGAGGTTAGCTACCGTCTGACTGTAAACGAGGGAGAACTTCTGTGGTTGATTTCACGATCCGTAATGAGGATTACGTCACGAGGGTGCGTGATAGTTTCGGGCGTCAAGGGTTCATGGCTTCGCTCAATGCAACGTTGAGCGCGGTGGACCCGGGACGAGTCGAGATCCAAGTTCCGTTCGAGACGGTGCTCTCCCAGCAGCATGGGTACTTTCACGGCGGCGTCATCGGGGCTGTTGCCGACAACGCCGGTGGTTACTCTACGTTCACGCTGCTCGCAGCATCGGACTCGATCCTGACGGTCGAGTACAAGCTGAACATCGTTGCTCCAGCAGACGGTGACACGCTGATAGCCCGGGGGCAGGTGCTACGTCCCGGTCGGACCCTCACGGTCAGCGAAGCGAAAGTCTTTGTGGTGCGCGATGGAGTCGAACGCCTCTGTGCCGTGATGCTTGGCACGTTTATGACTCTGCCCAATACATCCGACGAGCCGGCGCAGCCGCGTTGATCGGGTGCCTACAGATGTGGTTCGACTCGAAGCGGACCAGCTAGCATTTCGCCCATGCCAGTTGAAATAGATATTGCAAAGGTCGCTCATCTTGCCCGAATCGACCTGTCAGATGCAGAATTGGCGCAGTATGGCGAGCAGCTAGGTGTCATTCTTGAACACGCCAAACGTGTCCAGGCTTTGCCGACCGAGGGTGTGGAGCCGACGTCTCACCCGCTGCCCGCAACGAACGCCTTCCGGCCAGATGTGGTCATCCCCTCTCTCACAAATGAAGAAGCCTTGGCCATGGCACCCGAAGCCGAAGATGGCTACTTCCGGGTTCCCCGAATTATGGGTGAACCGTGACGGATCTTGCAGATCTTTCGATAACCGAGGCGGGGCGTCAGCTTCGCTCCGGTGACATCAGCGCGGTTGACCTTTGGGAAGCGACTGTGACCCGGCTCGCGTATACGGAGCCCCACCTCCACGCGTTCCTTCAGGTTGATCGGATCAGCGCCCGTGCCGGCGCGCACGCGGCTGACGCCGCGTTCAAAGCCGGGGAAGATGCAGGACCCCTCCAGGGTATCCCCATCGCGCTTAAAGACAACATGTGCACCAAGGGTCTCGCGACAACCGCCTCATCGAAGATGCTTGAGGGGTGGGTGCCACCGTACGACGGAACCGCAGTCGCGAAGTTGCGTAGCTGCGGCACCGTATTCGTCGGGAAAACCAACCTCGACGAGTTCGCCATGGGCTCCTCGACCGAAAACTCGGCGTTTGGGACCACACGAAATCCGTGGAACACCGACCGTGTACCCGGGGGGTCATCGGGCGGGTCGGCTGCAAGCGTCGCGGCCGGCGCCGCGTTCGGTGCGTTTGGTTCAGACACCGGAGGTTCAATCCGTCAACCTGCCGCGTTCTGCGGTGTCATCGGGATGAAACCCACCTATGGCCTCGTGTCCCGTTACGGGTTGATAGCGTTCGCCTCGTCACTGGACCAGATTGGGCCGTTTGCGCGGTCGGTCGAGGATGCGACGTTGCTCCTTGGTGCGGTGGCGGGCCAAGACATTCGTGACGCAACTTCATACAGAGGCGAGTATCCCAAACTCGACGACGGCCTGAACCTTGGGGTCAAGGGGTTGCGAATCGGCATCGTCAAGGAACTGATGGTCGATGAAATCGACGTCGAGATTCGCGACGCCACCCTGGCAATGGCGGACAAGCTTTCCGACGCTGGCGCCGAAGTTGTCGAAGTTGGACTCCCGTCGAGCGAGTATGCGTTGTCGGCCTACTACATCATTGCGCCAGCTGAGTGTTCTGCAAACCTTGCCCGTTTTGACGGCGTGCGGTACGGGAATCGCGTCGATGGCGCCACGACCGAAGAGATGATGGGCAAGACACGAGCTGCCGGGTTCGGTCCCGAGGTCATCCGACGCATCTTGCTCGGCACTTACGCACTTTCTGCCGGGTATTACGACGCGTTTTACGGCCAGGCACAACGTGTCCGGACCTTGGTCAGACGAGATTTTGCCAAGGCGTATGAGCAGACGGACGTTTTGATCTCGCCGACCACACCATCGACGGCGTTTGCGGTAGGCGCAAAGTCCGACGATCCAATGGCGATGTACTACTCCGATGTCTGCACGATTCCGTCGAACCTTGCGGGCGACCCGTCGATCTCGATTCCGATCAGCCTCGACAGCCAAGGTCTGCCGGTCGGGTTCCAGGTGATGGCTCCGGCACTCGCCGAGTCGATGCTGTTTCGGGTGGCTGCCGAGGTCGAGAGACTCGCCGAATTCTCTGATCGCCCGGCGCTCGCAGTATCAAAGGAGGCCGTGTAGTGGTCGCCTGGGAAGCCGTTATCGGCATTGAGACTCACGTCGAGTTGCAGACAAAGTCAAAGATGTTCTGCGGGTGCGCTGTCTCGTTCGGCGATGCGCCGAACACGAATACTTGTCCGGTGTGTCTGGCCTTGCCGGGCGCGATTCCTGTGCCCAACAAGGAGGCGATCGAGGGCATCGTCAAGATCGGGACCGCGCTCGATTCCACGATCAACAAGGATTCACTGTTCTACCGCAAGAACTACTTTTACCCTGACCTGCCGAAGAACTATCAGATCAGCCAGTACACGTTTCCGGTGTGCGAGTTCGGCAAACTCGAGATTCAGGTGGATGGAGAGCCGTTCACCGTCGGTATCACGCGGGTCCACATGGAGGAGGACACCGGGAAGAGCCGCCACGTTGGTGAGGGCGGCCGCATCCACGAGGCCAGCCATTCGTTGCTTGACTTCAACCGATCCGGCGTCCCGCTCGTCGAGATTGTGACCGAGCCCGACATTCGTACCGCCGAACAGGCCAGGGCGTACGGTGCTGAGATTCAGAGAATCGTTCGCACCCTCGGTGTCTCAGACGCACGCCTTGAGGAGGGTTCGATGCGGTTTGATGCCAACGTCTCGGTGCGGCGCGGACCAGACGCCGAGCTCGGCACAAGAACAGAGACGAAGAACGTGAACTCTCTGCGGTCGCTCCAGCGGGCGATCGAGTTCGAGATTGATCGGCAGATCAAGGTTCTCGAGGACGGCGGGTCGATCATTCAAGAGACACGTCATTGGAACGAGGACAAGGGCGTCACGATCAGTATGCGCATCAAGGAGGAGTCCGAGGACTATCGGTACTTCCAAGAGCCCGACATGCTGCCGCTCGAGATCGACGAACAGTGGCAGGCAAGGGTGAAGGCCGGCCAGCCAGAACTTCCCGCCGAGACACGTATGCGCCTTGTTGAGCTCGGCACCGATCTGCATACCGCAGAGTTGCTTGCCGACGACCCAAGTCTCAGGACTCTCTTTGATCGTGCGGTAAATGAGGGTGCTGATGGCAAGCAAACGGGGATTTGGTTAACCCAGGAAGTGGTTGCGTACCTTCGCCGTGAGGAGAAGTCGTTGGGCGGGACCTCTCTGTCGAGCGCCCACTTGGTGGAGCTGGCAGCCATGGTGTCCGCTGGCGACCTCTCGTCGACGGCCGCAAAAGAAGTACTCATCGGGGTGCTTTCCGGTGAGGGGACACCTCGAGCGATCGCCGAGGCAAGGGATCTCATCCAGATTTCGGACACGGGCTTCCTCGAAACCGAACTCGACAGCGTGATCGCCGACAACGCAGATGCGTTTGCGAAGCTGTTGCACGGTGACTCGAAGATGATCGGCTTCTTTGTCGGCCAAATCATGAGACGCACCGGTGGCAAGGCCGACCCCCGCATGGTATCCGAGATGGTCAGGAACCGGGCCAACGGATAGTGCTTACCGGCGTCATCTTCGACTGTGACGGGGTGCTCGTCGACTCAGAGCCGTTGGCCGAGGAGGCCTGGGCACATGTGTTGAGTACGCATGGCGCAACTATGACGACCGACGACGTGAGAGCCGTTGCCGGCACAAGTTCGACCGATACTTACGACTATTTTGCTCGTTCCACCAACCTTCCGCCATATTCCGAAGTAGCGTCAGCGGTGGACGCGTATCTCCTTCCGGCGCTGGCGGACCGCCTCGAGCCTTTTGCTGATGCGGTTGCGACCGTGCGAGCACTCGCTGCCGAAGGTGTCCCTCTGGCAGTCGCATCGTCGTCGAACCGTCGCGAGCTCGACATGAAGTTGGCAAAATTCGATCTTGCCAGACACTTCGATTACGTGATCGCGGGTGACGAGGTTGCATTCGGGAAACCCGCCCCTGACCTGTATGTGGGCGCGGCCTCCGGCCTCGGCGTTGACCCGCGTTCATGCCTCGCGGTCGAGGATTCGGTCCACGGCGCAAAGGCCGCCCACGCTGCGGGGATGCGGGTCGTGCTCATCGATCGCGTCGGCATCATTCCCGCCGACTGGTCGACGGTTTCGTCCATCGATCCCGAATTCATAAAAACCTGGTTGGGCCTTGCGTAAGTGCCGGCTTCGATGTTCGGCACACCTTGGAATCAGGCACAACATTTCGTATCACGAGGGGCCAGAACATGTTTGGCTAGCCGGTGTTGCGGAGGCCTGCAGCTAGGCCGTTTACTGTCAGCAGCAGGGCGCGCCTCAGGTCGGGGTCTACGACGTCAGATTTGCGAACACGCTGGAGCAGCGACACCTGTAGGTAGCTGATGGGGTCGAGGTAGCGATCTCGCACCGCAAGCGTGTGACGTAGCGTCGGGTATCGGTCAATCAGAGCATCCCCGCCGGTGATGAGGAGAATCTGCTCGAGTGTCTGGTTGAACTCGTGCTCTATCACATCGAACAGACCCGCCGACTCGGGTTTTGCGAGCGCGTCGACGTAGCGGGCTGCAATCGTAAGGTCGGTCTTGGCCACCGTCATCTCGACGTTTGAGATGAACGCCTGGAAGAAGGACCACTCTCGATACATTTCGTCGATAAGGTCGCCGTGGCCTGCCTCGCGAGCCGCGCTCAGGCCCGCTCCGACCCCAAACCAACCGGGAATGATTTGACGTGACTGCGTCCAGCCGAACACCCACGGGATCGCCCTCAGTCCGCCAAGGCCGACGTTGTCCGTGCCGCCGCCGGGGCGCTTCGATGGGCGCGACCCAATGTTCATCGAAGCGAGTTCGTTCACGGGTGTCGATGTCAAAAAGTAATCAACCAGACGGGGGTCGTCGATCAGCGACCGGTACGCTTCGTATGCGGGATCGCTAATCGCGGACATGGCGGTGTCCCAGCGCTCGAGAACGTCCGGCTCTCGTCGAGAACTTTGATGGAACACCGTTGCTTCTAGTGTTGCCGCAAGCGCAAGTTCCATGTTGTCAGCGGCGAGCCTGGGAAGGCCATATTTGTCGGCGATGACCTCACCCTGCTCGGTGATCTTGATGCGGCCGTGGATGGTGCCCCACGGCTGCGCCATGATCGCCTCACCTGTGGGGCCACCCCCGCGGCCAACAGTTCCACCGCGACCGTGGAATAGCACGAGCTCGATTCCGTACTTGATCGCGACATCGCGAAGGGAACGTGAGCACCGGTACAGCTCCCACTGGGACGTTGTTATGCCACCGTGTTTGTTCGAGTCTGAATAGCCGAGCATGACCTCCTGGCGATCTCCGCGCAGGCGAACCAATTCACGGTACGGCGCCGCAGAAAGCAGCTTGTCCATGATGAGGTGGGCGTTGCGTACCTCATCGATCGTTTCGAACAGTGGGACGAATCCGATGGATGCGACACCCGCTGTGAGGTCAACGAGTCCTGCATCGCGGGCCAGCACCGCAGCAGCGAGCACGTCGTCCGCCCCGCGCGTTTCCGAGATGATGTACGACTCGATCACGTCAGGTCCGAAACGTTTTAGTGCGCGCCGTACGGTGTGAAAGATCTCCAAAGTCCTCGCAAGGTCATCCGGTAGTTCTGAGGCAAGCGTGCTCAATGGTCTTCCGCCTGCGAGTTCATGGGTGAGGAGGGCGACCCTATTGTCGAGGTCCATATCGGTGTATCCGGGCTGGCCGACGCGGTCGAGTAGGTGGCTGATCAGTGCAGTGTGGCGGTCGGCATGCTCGCGAATGTCCATGGTGGCGAGTCGGAATCCGAAGGCGGCTGTCCGTCGCATGAGGCGGGCGACGAGTCCTCCAGCTATCAGTTCGCCGTTGTTTTCCATCAGGCTGTCGTGCATCAGCTCGAGGTCAGAGAGAAATGCTCCGGCCTCTAGGTAGTCGACACCGGGCTCGTGTGTGCCGTCGGTTGCGATTCGATGTCGGGTATTGAGCAGTCGCTGATAGATAAACGCACACTTCTGGCGGTATGGCTCTCCGGCGGACAGCGCTTGATACTTGCGCGCGGTCTCGGGGAGCGCAACTGAGTCAGTAACCAACGATTCCGTAAGGCTGCTGCTGACCTCCGTGTGGAAGTCGGAGGAACTCAACGCGGCGGAGAGTTCTTCGACGGCTTTGGTGAGGCCACGCAGCGCTCGATCGTGCTGAAGAACAAGGATCTCGAACGTCACCGAAGGTGTCACGTTGGGGTTGCCGTCGCGATCCCCGCCAACCCAAGTGCCGAACGACACGGGTGCGAGCGTAGGCGGGTAGTCGAGGTCGAGGCGCGTCATCTGGTGTGCGAACTCGTCGAATAGGTCGCCCGCAACCTGGCTGAAAATCTGGTCGAAGTAGTAGATCGCTGAACGGGCCTCGTCGACCGGTGTCGGCCGCTCATCGCGGAGTTCATTGGTTTGCCAAATGAGGTCGATGTGCTCGGCGATTCGTCGGACTAGCCGTGCCTTGTCCGTTGCGGAGAGCCGGGCGTCAGAGCGTTTGTTGAGAAGGACCGCGATGGCTGTTGTCTTGGAGAGAATTGACCGCCTCGCAGCTTCTGTGGGATGGGCGGTGAACACCGGCCGGAGATCGAGACTCTCTACGGCAGCTTGAAGGTTGTCGTTCCCAACATGATCTGAATCTAATATCGCATCGACTACTCGCTCGAGTTGACCGCTACCTGCAGAGCCCCGCTGGGTGTCTTCGTCGAGGCGGTGTGTTTGCTCGGCAACGTTGGCGAGGTAGAAAAATACAGTGAACGCACGGACGAGCGACATTGTTGTGTCGATATCAAGATCGGCGAGGAGGTCGGTGAGATCCTTTGTTGCGGACAGGTCCGCCGGCTGGTCTCCGGCTCCGCGGATCAGCTTGGTGTACTTGCGAACTTCCTCGACGAGCGCCAGCAGTTGCGGGCCTTCTTGGCGCACCAGCGTCTCACCTAGGAGGTCTCCGAGCAGTCTGATGTCAAGGCGAAGTGACGCGTCCCGGCTCTCGCTTGTGTCTTCCATGAGCTAGGAGCGTAGCCTGCGTCAACGCTCAGGAATCCTCGTTGTTCTTCAGATAGAAGTGCCGTTCTGCCGCAACCCAGAGAGTGCGTGAGAAGGGCCAGAAGAGTAGAGGAACTGCAAGGTTCGTGGCCAGCATTATCGCTGTGAGTTTCCCGACAGGGATGTCTGGCCAAGTGATGACAAGGGATGTGAGCAATACCACCAGGAATACGGCTTCGGTCACGCCGAAGTTAATCATCATCGCGCCCAGGAAGTAGCCGTTCTCGCGTTCGAAGTGGAGACCGCAATTCGGGCAGTCTTCGTGTTGCTCGAACCAGCGGGGGAACAGTCTGCCACCTCCGCACCGCGAGCACTTCTTACGAATCCCGCGAGTGATTTTACGGGTAAGGGATGGGGGATCGGTGAACGATGTCGTAGCCATCGAGTGCACGATAGCTTCTATCCAATGCGTCCCACGATTGTTCGGTTACGATGTGGAAATGCAAACCTTATGGTTCCATCTCGAAGATCTGCCCCCAGAAGTAGTTGAGAATTTGTCAGACGACATCGTTCAGCGGTTCAAGAGCGGCGTGATTCACAAAATCCCCAAGGACGCGTTCGATCTCCTGCCTGATCGCGCGCAGAACCTTGTGCCGGCGGGTCTCGTTGAGACGAACCCGAAGTTCGCCCTGGTCCTTGCAGCCATAGGTGTTCTTGGTGTCATTGGGCTCGTCTATTCGATCGTGAAATCGACGATCAAGATCGCGGTTCTCTCGGGGGTTGTCGCTTTCGGAGCTTGGTACTTTTTCTTCCAGAGCCAGTAAACATGGGTTTTCTCGGTGACGTTCTCCGGGAGACCCTCGACTTCTTCCGAGGATCGGGGGCGGATCTCACCTCGGTTGTGATAAGAACCGTATGGATCGCCATATCGGCAACGCTCGGTGCCGTTGTGTTGGGTGTGCCGCTCGGTGTGATTCTCGGGAGGACCCGGTTTGTCGGCCGGACGCTTGTGATGACCCTCGTTAACACGGCCATGGCCCTTCCGCCGGTGTTGGTTGGGCTGGTTCTGTTGCTGCTGATTTGGCCCGCCGGTCCCCTCGGTGGTCTGAACATTTTGTTCACGCCCGCCGCAATGGTGATCGCCCAGGTAGTACTGGCCACACCGATCGTGATTGGGCTCACTGCTGCCGCAGTAGGTTCGCTTCCGGCTCCTGCCGTCGAGTTCGTGAGTTCGCTGCAGCTGAACGCAGTGACACGATTCAGGGTGTATGTAACGGAGGCCTGGCCGCAGATCTTGGCGGCAGTCGCAACTGGGTTTGGCCGCGTGATCGCCGAGGTTGGCGCTGTGCTGCTTGTTGGCGGAAACATCGTTGGCGAGACGCGTGTTTTGACCACGGCGATTGTTCAAGAGACACGTCAGGCGAGGTTCGGTGCTGCTCTCGCGCTCGGCGGGGTGCTCCTTGTGGTTGCATTGTTTACGAACGGTGTACTGACGTGGTTGCAGGTAAAGGGAGAGCGCGATGGCTAGATGCGGAGCGGTCGCTGTACCGAATATCTCGATTCCGCCATTCGGACGACTGGTTCTTTTCGGCGCCAACGGCGCTGGAAAGACCACGCTCCTCCGACACCTGTTCGACACGCGGAGCGATGTTGCATATCTACCGCAGCACACGTGGATGCTGCGCGGTCCTGCGATCCGCACGCTGGCCGTCGGTTTATCCGAAACGAAGACGTCACGTGCGAAACATTGGGCCGCGTTACTCGGTGTCGCGGACGTTCTTGACGTACGGGGGCGAAGTCTGTCCGGTGGCGAGCAGAAGCGCGTCAACCTAGCTCGGGTGCTTGCTTCGGAGGCCAAACTGCTGCTACTTGACGAACCTCTTGCCCCGATTGACCAGCGAGATCGAGGGTTAGTAATCCGCGCCATTGCGGAAGCCTCAGAGGAACGGTCGGCGGTGATCGTGGCCCATGACCGCGACGTTGTCGCGATGTTGGCGACTGAGGTTGCGATCTTGGTTGATGGCGAGATTTTGCAGCAGGGTCCGGTCGCCGACGTTATGCATTCACCTGTTTCTGAAGACGTTGCGCAAATCATCGGGGTGGAAAATGTGCTCGTAGGAGCTGTAACCGAGGTGCGCGCCGACATGTGCACCGTTGCGTGCGGTCCCGTGTCGATCAACGCTCGCCTTGCCGAAGGCCTCGACGTCGGCGACAAGGTTGCTGTCCTATTCGGCGCTGAGGCTGTGCTCGTTTCGCGCGGAGACACAACAACATCGGCCCAAAACAACTGGCGGGGCTCCGTCTCTTCAAGTGTCCGTCTCGGCTCTCTAATACGGCTCATCGTCGATGTTGGTGTGCCGATCGTCGCTGTCATCACACCGGCGGCTCGGGATGCTCTCGGTATTGAAGTCTCTGCCGAGGTGTTCGTGAGCGTGAAGGCGACAGCGGTCCGGGCGGTGGAGAGAGCGTGAGGAAGGTAGCGATGCTAGCCGTGCTGGTGGTTGCGACTGGAGCGTGTGGAAGTTCGGTCTCACCATCCGCGCCGGTTGTTGCTGCCGGCACCACTGTGGTGGACAACGGTGTTGTCAAGTACTTGGTCGAAGCTTCTCCGGGGCTAGGCGCCGCTCGCGTTGTGGCTGCAACATCGGCGGAGGCGCTAGAACTGTTACAGCAGGGCGCTGCCGACCTGGCGATCGTGCACGCTCCGGATCGGCTGGCGGCGTTTACGCAGCGCCACGAAGACGCCTCCACCGGCACTCTGTTTGGGACGAGGTTCGTGCTTGTCGGTCCGCCCGAAACCGCAAGTGCCTATGACGGACTCACCGCACCCGAAGCATTTGCCGCGATCGCTCGCGACGGCGCGCCGTTCGTTACTCGTGCCGACGGGTCGGGGACGTATGAGTCTGAGATCGGTGTGTGGGCAGCATCGGGTATCGATCCAGCCGGCGCTCCTTGGCTCATCACCACAGGTCAGGGCATGGGTTTCACTCTGCAGGTCGCCCTCGTGCGCAAAGCCTTCGTATGGGTCGAAGAGGGGACGTTGGCGGCATCATCGCTTGCCGAGACTCTGCGTATCGTCCAGATCGCCGACGCTGACAGGTACGACAATGTGTACACCGCCGTGTGGCTTGTCGACACGTCCGACCGACTCGCCGATTTTGTTGGATGGGTGGGGTCGAACGCAGGTACCGCCGCCATCAGCGCAATGAACAGCTCCCTATTTGGGCGCGGTGTCGTCGTGCCGCCTACGGAATGAGCAATACCGCGCTCGGGGCCTTGTGCGAGACTCGGTTAGCCACCGAGCCGATCATGATCCTCTCCAGCAATCCGGCTCCTTGGCGTCCGAGGACGATAAGGTCGACGTCGTTGGCAAGCGCGTAGTTGGTCAGCACCGCCGCGGGATCGCCGATCTCTTCCACAAGCTGATATTCGATATCGCTGAGATTGACGGTCTCCTCGGCAGCGTCGAGGACCTCACGCTGTGCGGACTCGAGCATCCGCGCCAACGCTGCTGCGGTTGGCGGAGCGCCAACAATCCCCCACCAGCCTTCAGGTGGTCTCACGACTGTGATGATTGTCAACCTGGCTCCGTTTGTCCGCGCCATGTCGGCGGCGGTCTCGGCTGCGCGGGTCGCTTGTTCGGACCCGTCGATGCCAACAAGGACGTGTCTCGGTGGCCAATAGGTGGTTGTCATGGCATCTCCGATTGTCGGCTACAACCCAAGCGTACGGACTTATTGCTGCAAATCAAGGGGCGATCAGAAATCGCGGACGTGCCAGGGTCGCTCGATTTTTAGGCTCGGTCGACTAGTGCAATGATGGCGCCTTGCGAGACCAGGATGGAAGCGTGAAGCCAAAAGTCGTTGTCGCCGAAGAGATCGCCGCCGCGGGCATAGCGGCACTCTCCGAGCATTGCGAAGTCGACCTTGCGGTGGGTGTCGATCGCGAAGAGCTGAAACGTCGCCTTGTCGACGCGCGCGGACTTCTTGTCCGGTCGGCTACGACCGTGGATGCCGAGTTGATCGCTGCCGCACCGAATCTCGACGTGATCGGTCGTGCGGGGATCGGCGTGGATAACATCGATCTCGACGCAGCGACCGCAGCGGGTGTGCTCGTCGTCAACGCTCCCAACGCCAATGTCATCAGCGCTGCCGAACACACGATGGCGCTCATCCTCGCTCAGGCACGCCGCATCCCCGAGGCGGACGCATCACTCCGCAAAGGGGAATGGAATCGCTCGAAACTCGGGGGTGTCGAACTGCACGGAAAAACCCTCGGCATATTGGGTCTCGGCAAGATCGGATCGCTGGTCGCAGAACGTGCCAGAGCGTTTGGCATGTCGTTGGTTGCGTACGATCCGTTTGTGTCTGAGGAGCGGGCTAGCCGCATGGGCGTCAGCCTCGTCTCCAAGGACGAGGTGCTCGCAGCGGCTGATTTCCTTACGATTCACCTCCCCCGTAACCGCGAGACAGAAGGATTGCTCAACGCTGCGGCCTTTCGTCAGATGAAGTCAACAGCAGTCGTAGTGAACGTTGCCCGCGGGGGCATTGTTGTAGAGAGCGACCTCGCCGACGCCGTCGCCAATGGTGTGATTGCGGGTGCGGCGATCGATGTGTACGACGTCGAACCGACTACTTCGTCCCCAGTTTTTGAACAACGGGCGATCGTTGTGACGCCGCACCTTGGCGCTTCAACGGTCGAGGCTCAGGACAAAGCCGGGATTGCCGTGGCGGAATCGGTCGCTGCAACGTTGCGCGGGGAACTGGTGTTGACCGGTGTGAACCTCGATCTCGGCCCGAATGTACCGAGCGAGCTCATCGCCTTTCTCCCCCTTGCCGCCCAGTTGGGCCGCGTGTTTGTAGCGCTTGCACGGGGTGTCCCGCAGGACTTCACAGTCATAGCTGAGGGGGCAATCAGCGAGTTTTCCGTCAAGCCGCTCGTGCTGGCAGTGTTGAAAGGCGCACTCTCAACCGTATCTGAACGCCCGGTCTCCTACGTCAATGCGCTATCAATCGCGGCGCAACGTGGTGTTGTGGTGCGTGAAATGGCGCGCGCTTCGACCGATGCGTATCAATCGAGCATTCGGATCACGGGAACGTTGGATGGCCGCGACCGCGTTGTTGCGGGTTCGATCAGCACGCACAAGGGTCCTGTTCTTACCGAGATCGACGGCTATTACATCGAGGTCCCATTGGGTGGCAACATGCTGATGCTTCGCAACGATGACACTCCAGGCGTGATCGGACGTGTCGGCGGTTATCTGGGCAAGCAGGGGATCAACATTGCCGACATGGTCGTCGGTCGCACGCCCGTGGGCGCCGCGATGATGGGCTTGTGTCTCGATCAGCCCGTCTCAGAGGAGCAGCTGGCAGATATTCTGAGCCTTGCGGGTGTGCTCTCGGTCCGCTACTTCGAACTTGGATAGGCTTCTTTGGCGAAGGTCGGTCCGTCAAAATACAAGAGTGAGTGCCCACCCGGCTGCGAGACCATAGAGGCCCGCAAGCAAGTCGTCCATTGTGATGCCCACTGCCCCTGGCAGGGATTCGGCCTGTCGTATTCCAGGTAACACCTTGTAGATGTCGGCAAGCCTGGCGACAACAAGCGCGCCGAACCACGGGACTCCACCGACCGACAGACCGACGAGGGCGATCAACGTTCCCGCAACCTCATCGATAACAACCCACCCCGGGTCAGCGTGGTCGTCTGCGAACGGGCGCGGCGACCACAGCGAAAGCCCGATCGCAATCACGACAAGTGTGATCTGAACTCCGACACCCGATGACCACGTCACCCATGCCAGTGCCGCGGCGAGCATTGCCCCAAATGTGCCGGCGCCGTTGTCGGATCCCCAAAGCCTTTGCGGGATAAGCCCAACGCCGAAACCTGACGCGATGAATCGATGCATGCGCGGAGGCTACAGGAAGCGGCCGTGTGGCGCCGTACTCGTTATCCTGGTGCCGATCCTCGAAGGGACCCTTCGCAATGAAACCCGAACAGCTCGGCGACTTCAGAGTGCCTTCGGATCCGCAGATGCACCCCGATGGCGACCGCGTCGCTTTCGTCGTTTCGCAGATGGATCTTCAAGACGACGAGCACCGACGGCAGATCTGGGTCTGGCACGATTCTCATTCTTCTCCTTTTACATCAGGCCTTTCGGACACCTCTCCGCGTTGGTCCCCAAATGGTGACCGACTTGCGTTCATGCGGAAAGCGCAGGGGAAAGAAACCGTCGGTCAGATCGCGGTGATGCCGGCCAGCGGGGGCGAGGCGGCCGTTGTTTCGGAGTTTGAACTCGGTGTTCGTGAACTGGTGTGGCTGCCCGACGGATCAGGGCTGATCGTTATCGCGGCCGAGTGGATCGACGAGCTGAAGGACGTCGATAAGGACGAGCGACCTCGACTCGCAAAACACATTTCCGCAGCGCTGTATCGAGGTGACAATCTCGGATTCACCTACGACAGGCGCACCCATGTGTGGCGTGTGTCACTCGACGGTTCTGACCCGGTGTGTCTCACCACTGGCGAATTCAACGAGTGGGGAATTGCGGTGTCCCCCGATGGGAAAACGGTGGCATTCCAATCTCAACGTCACAACCCGGACGGGGTTCTTCCAGGCGCCCAGGTGTTCACGGTCCCCACAGCGCTCGGAGCAACAGTCGAGGTCAGCGAGATCGGAACTTGGTCATCGCTGACCTATGCGCCTGACGGTGCACTGCACGTCGTCGGAATTGACGACGAATGGGCGCACCCTACGATCTATCCGCTTCAGAAAGTGACGGCTAGAGGACTCGAACAACTCACGTCCCTGGACTACAACTTCGAGTCGTCGCCCCCTTCGCAGCCTACCGGGCCGGTCTTTCTTGAGGATGGTCGCATCTTTAGCACGCTGGAATACGAAGGTCGGGTGCACGTCGTGTCTTTGCGAGGCGACTCGTGGGAGACCCTCGTTGGTGGAAATCGATGGGTGTCAGGCTTCTCATCACTCACCGACGGATCCGCCCTGGTATTCGTCGCCGCCGAGCCCACCGACCCCGGCGAGCTTTACTGGTATGAAGACGGATCCGAGACCCGACTAACGGACCTCAATGGCGAATTCAGGAACGCTGCTCATCTCGTTGAGCCGCACGAGTTCGCAATAGAACATGACGGAGTCTCGATCGCCGGGTGGGTGTACCTACCCGGCGACGGCAATGACCGTGTCCCGCTTCTCCTCAACATCCACGGTGGGCCGGCGACACAGTACGGGTATAACTTCTTCGACGAGTTCCAGGTGTATGTCGGGGCTGGCTACGGCGTCGTTGCCATTAATCCCCGCGGTTCCAGTGGGCACGGTCGGGTACACATGCGCGCCGCTGTCGGGCGCTGGCACGAGGAGACACCCCCAGATTTGTTCGACATCCTTGCAGCCGTCGACACGGCCGCTGCCGCCTTTCCCCGTCTTGACGTAGACCGCATGGGAGTGATGGGTGGTTCTTACGGCGGATGGGCCGTTGGATTCGTTCTCGCTCGCGATAATAGATTCAAGTCCGCAATATCAGAACGTGGGCTTTACAACTTCATCTCGTTCATAGGCACCTCTGATATCGGGCCATGGTTCACGAAGATGATGACCGGGCTCACGCTACCTGACGATTTTCGAAAACTATGGCGTGCAAGCCCGCTTTCAGTCGCGCACCGAATCGTGACACCGACGTTGGTTCTACACTCGGAAGCAGATTTCCGCTGTCCGATCGAACAGGGCGAACAGTTTTTCACGGCGCTCAAATCAACAGGCTGCGAGGCAGAACTGGTGAGGTTTCCGTCGCCCGAGAGTCACGAGCTCTCGAGGGGCGGGTCGCCAAAACATCGGCTCGAGCGGTTCGAAACGATCCTCGGGTGGCACGGACCGCGTCTGCATACACAGGAGTAACCAACATGGAGGCAACAAAACTCATTTGGGTCAACGGGAAGATGACGCCGTGGGAAGATGCGAACGTTCACTTCCTCACCCACGGGCTCCACTACGGCACGGGTGTGTTCGAAGGTATCCGGGCGTATAACACACCGGGTGGCACCGCGGTGTTCCGGCTCACCGACCACATGCAACGTTTACGCAACGGTGCCAAGGTGTATTGGGTGCCTGTCGAGTACTCGACCAAAGAGCTTGTCGAGGCCGTAAAGCAGGTCCTCCGTGAGAACGAACTCGCCCAGGGCTACATTCGGCCGCTCGTGTTTTTCGGTGGTGGGTCGATGGGTCTTAACCCTGAGGGTGCAGATCCGATGTGCCTCATCGCATGTTGGCCGTGGGGGGCGTACCTGGGTGATGACGGTCTCGCAAACGGGATCCGTGTGAAGATATCGTCGTGGAGACGCATCGACCAGGGTTCTTTCATACCAAATGCTAAGGGCGCTGGCGGCTACGTGAACTCTGTTCTCGCCAAAAGGGAGGCGTTGCGGTCCGGCTACGACGAGGCCCTCCTGTTGAACAATGACGGCATGGTCTGCGAGGGTTCCGGTGAAAACCTCTTCCTCGTGTCGAAAGGTGTTGTGTCCACCCCGCCGATCGCGTCGGGCATCCTCGCCGGAATCACCCGCGACTCGGTCATGACAATCCTTCGTGAGGAAGGTTACGAAGTTGTCGAGCGGGTGATCACCCGCAGCGATGTCTACTACGCCGACGAACTTTTCTTGACCGGAACCGCCGCGGAAGTGACGCCCATCCGTGAAGTGGATGATCTCGTCATCGGGGCGGGCAAACCAGGCCCGGTGACCAAATTCGTGCAAGAACGCTACATGGCCATCGTCAAAGGGGAGACCCCTGATCATGACGAGTGGCGCGAATACGTCTGATCGGTAGCATGGCGACGGTTCGAGTCTGTCGAACATCAAGTGCTGTCTCCCGGGAGTAAATCCACAACCATGGGCCAAGAGCCGAACATAGAGCTAGAGCCTGCGGATCGTCCGCGGACTGTTGCGAGGGTTGGTGTGCCGCGTCGCTGGACACCAACGCGGCCAGGGGATATCACGGCCCCCGAGCAGATGCCGGTAGGTCCGGGATTTGGCCGCATTGGTCCAGGTACCGGGTTCGCATTGAAACTCGTTGGCCGTGCCGCATTTGAGTTTGCGGAGGGGGAAAACCACCACGACGCGGAGTACGCAATAGCACTCATTGCCGGTGCACGGGCGTCACTCTGTGGACGTAGCCCTACGGTCGAAGATGTGGAGGTTGCGCTGACGTTGTGCGGGTACCGGAGCGAGACGAACTCCGCCGCATTCGCGCGGGCACGCAACGTGGCCTTTGCCAACCTTGCGCACAACGACGCACACGCCCGCGCCCTGATCGATGCCATTCCCAGTTCGGTATTGCTCGAATCCCCCGCCGACGTAGCAGCCCGGATTCGGGCCGGCGAACGATTCTTGAGCGACTGATAGATATGAGATCACCCGCATGAAGATTGTCCGCGTTGACACCAAGGCCGATGACATCACATATGGAGTTGTCGAAAACGAGGGGATTCGGTTGTATCGTGGCTCGCCGTTTGTCGCATGGGAGCCGACCGAGACGGTGGTCGATTGGGACAAGGCTCGCTTGTTGGCCCCGGTTATTCCGACGAAGGTTGTATGTGTCGGCCGAAACTACATAGGTCATACGCAGGAGATGGGTAACGATGTCCCAGCCGAACCGGCGCTCTTTTTGAAACCGCCGACGACCGTGATCGGACCAATGCAGACGATTCGATACCCCGAGTCGAGTAGCGAGCTGAGTTACGAGGGTGAGCTTGCAGTTGTGATCAGCCGTGTCACGCGTAACGTCGAGATCGAAGACGTTGGTCCGCATATCCTGGGATACACGGCAGCGAACGATATCACCGCCCGAGATCACCAGCGCGATGACGTGCAGTGGACGCGCGCCAAAGGCTTCGATACGTTCTGCCCGCTCGGACCCGCCATCGATACCGACATCGACCCGCAAGAGGGGCTGTCGATCATCACCCGTGTCAATGGCGACATGCGCCAATCGGGTTCGACAGCCGACATGATCTTTGGAGTCGGATTCATCGTTTCATATATTTCGAAGATCATGACCCTTCTGCCCGGTGATGTGATCTTGACCGGGACTCCCGAGGGAGTCGGCGTTTTGAACCCCGGGGACAAAGTCGACGTTGAGATCGAGGGTATCGGTGTGCTTACTAATACCGTGAGTTCATAGGGTCAGCGTTGTGACCGTCCGTGTAAGAATCGCGCCATCACCGACCGGCTATCTGCATGTCGGTACCGCCCGCGCGGCGTTGTACAACTATCTCTTTGCTCGTCACAACCGTGGCACGTTCATCCTGCGTAGCGATGACACCGACACGGCGCGATCTACGCAGGAGTTCTCAGACAGCATTGTCGATTCAATGAAATGGCTCGGGCTGGAATGGGACGAAGGGATTGTCGTTGGCGGACCACAAACGACATACCGGCAGTCCGAGCGGCTCGACCGATATCGCGAGGTCGCGATGCAGCTAGTTGTTGAGGGCAAGGCTTACTACTCGTTTGCCAGCCCGGAACAGCTCGAAGAATTTCGGAACCAAGCGCGTCGAGATGGAACTTCGCCGGCGTACGACGGCCGGTTCAAGGTGTCGCAGGACGAGGCGCAGCAGCGACTGGCGGGCGGGGAGAAGGCCACGGTGCGGTTTGCGGTCCCGCGTCCCGGAGAGACGGTGTTCAACGATGTCGTGCGTGGCGATGTGCGCTTCGATCATATCCAGGTCGACGACTTTGTGATCCTTCGCTCGAACGGCACACCGACGTATCACCTGGCGAGCACAGTGGACGACGTCGACTTTGCAATCACGCACGTCATTCGCGGCGAAGACATTTTGTCGTCGACACCAAAACACATCCTTCTGACCAAAGCAATGGGCGCCGAGCCGCCGATTTACGCCCATCTTCCGCTGCTGATGGGTCCGGACGGGAAGAAGTTGTCCAAGCGACACGGTCACACCGCGCTAGCCGCGTATCGCGATGCTGGTTTCCTACCGGCCGCGGTTGTCAACTACCTTGCGCTGCTTGGGTGGAGTCCCGGTGACGATGACACCGTGATCGATTTGGCAGGCATGGTTGAGAAGTTTGATCTCAACCGGGTCTCGAAAAACCCGGCGATCTTCGACGTTGAGAAGCTCGAGTGGATGAACGGTGTGTACATTCGTGACATGGATCGCTCGGCGTTTGTCTCCCTCATTGAACCGCTTGTCGAGGACGATCTTGGTCGACAGTTGAGCCCGGAGGAATCTGAGGTGCTCGCTGCAATGGCGCCGCTCGTGCAAGAGCGTACCAAGCGTCTCACCGAGATTGCTCCGCAGATGCGATTCCTGTTTGTTGACGTTTCATATGACGAGACTTCGTGGCAGAAAGTCATGACGAAGCCGGACGCCGCCCGGGCGGTCAGTGCCGCGGCTCAGGCGTTGAGCTCCCTCAGTGATTTTTCGACCGAGTCCGTCGAACAGGCCTTGCGTGCGATGCTTGAGTCTGAAGACCTGAACCCACGTAAGGGTTTTCAGCCGTTGCGTGTTGCGATCTCAGGTTCGTCTGTGAGTCTGCCACTGTTCGAGTCGATCACCGCACTCGGCAGAGATACCACGCTGGCCCGGCTCAACACTGTTACGGAGTTGCTGGCCGCAGACCACTGAAGAAGTCAACCGCCGTGTCAAGGGGTGGTTACCCGCGAGTCATCCAGATGGCGGCGGCTCCGTCGACAGTGACGATCGCGACGACCGTGCGATCACCCCAGTCGATGACAGCAATGTTGGACTCGAACCGCGCCCCCTCGGGCGTCACGAGGGTGAAGTCCTCTTGAAAGTTATCGCCTTCGAGCGACAGTGCGACCAAAGTGTTTCGGCGTTGATTTGGTACTAACACCTCCCACTTGCCGTCCCCATCGAGGTCGCCGACGTAAGCACCGTCGAGGGTTCGGGAGTTGATCGTGTGCGATGAGTAGTCGCCTTTGATCGCAACGGATTCGAGACGGCCGTTGACGATGCGTAGTGCTTGCAGGCAGCCACCGATGTGGGGTGTGAGAATGGTGAGGATCAGCGGGCCCTCGGGGTCGTCAACGATGGCGAGCTGGTGACGCCACCGGTTGCCCTGCCCGATTGGGGCGCTCTCCGCTAGCAACGTGCCGTCGAGATCGAATACCGCCATTCGAGACCCGTCCGAAGCGTTCGATATCGTCACTACGACTTCTGTCTCACCGTTTCCCGTGACATCACCGAGCATTGCGGAGCGTCCTTCGATGACGTCGGGCTCGTCGAGGACGACCCGGGACCGAATCGCGCCGTTGTCTTCGATCACAACGAAGCCGCCGGCTTCGATTGCGTCGCCGACTATTCCGTGGTTGAGCCGGCTGACAGGGTCGGTGAGTGCGACGATGAAGGCGCCATCCGTCGCAAGAAGTGTGTCATTGAGCAAGTTCACAGGGGTCTCGGAATAATCGTTCGGTGTCCCGATAGCGACAATGTCTTCGCTGAAGACCCACGCCCAGCCGTCGCCAAACGGGACAGCGCCCGTCTGTGCGGTCCGGTCGGGGAGATCAACAAAACCAACGTTGTCGCCCACGGAGCCGAACATCGGGTCGGGACCTACACCGGCCCACTGCACGGCCCCTTCTAGGCCTATGCCATCGTTGGTCAGAGTGGCGCGGGTGAGCGCACTGTCCGTCACTGAGGCGACCGAGATGTACAGGTCCCCCGACACGACCGCAAGGTCGATACGTATCGATTCGGGATCGACGAGGAAGCTGATGGGCGGGGCAAATGTCCCACCGTTCGAGATCGGCTGTTCTGCGAGGTTGCCAGACGGAGCACGTGAAGATCGAATGGGGGAGTAGGGGAGGTCGGTATCGGAAAGAGGGACAGGAGTCGGCCCGTCAACCGACAAACTTGTTGGCGGGGGAGCGGCGGCGACTGAAAGCGGTCCGCTCGTGCTCGGGGTGTCTGTGGCTGATGGACTCGATGTTGTTGAGCATGCAGTCGCAACGATTGCGAGGACGGCGACGGTATGGCGCAAATGCATGCGTGCATCGTAGTGGCGGTCTGAGATTGCCACTTTGGCTGCGGAAGCGTATCCTTGCGGCTCCATTCGGAGGTGGTGTAATTGGTAACACGCCGGGTTCTGGTCCCGTCATTGGGGGTTCGAGTCCTCCCCTCCGAGCCGGCGACCTTCCCGTAGGTCGCTCTCGGCCCCGTCGTCTAGAGGCCTAGGACGCCGCCCTCTCAAGGCGGTAACGCCGGTTCAAATCCGGTCGGGGCTACCAGCAGAAACCCTTGCAATGGGGGCTGTCGCATAGATGGCCGCCGAGCGGGGGTTTTTGGCGTGTCTGGGTTAGGCCGCGTCGATCCTTGTTCCGGGTTTAGATGGCTGCGAGTCTCTGGCGGTGGATTTTGAGCAGGTTGTGGACGGTGCACACGAGTCGCCACTCACTTGACGTTGCATCGAGTCCTCTGTTCGAGAATCGCCGAAACCCGAGGTTGGCTTTGATGTTCCCGAAGACCGTCTCGACGGTGGTTTTGCGTTTGGCATAGGCGGCGGCTCCGTGTTCGGTGGCGAGCCGTTCAACCATGGCTTGTCGGACCTCGACCGAGTCTGGGCGACCAGCGCGATGGTTCCGCAGAAGTTTGCGGGCCGTGGTAGTTGATACCCCCATTTCGGCAGCGGCTGCTGTGACGGTGACCTCCGCTGCGTTGAGGCGTTCAATCACTTCTCTACGTTGAGCAAGACGTGGATCATCCGGGTCGGTGATACCCCCGGTCAGGGGCATCGGGGTGATCAACACTTCAGCGTCGATATCGAGCGTGGCGTTGGGGATTGACCAGTAGCCGGTATCGGCAACGAACGTCTCCACCGGGTCGGCGCCGGTGTCCACAAGGTTCTTCTCGGTAGCAACAACCATTGCTTCGAACACGACCGAGTCCCGGGCGACGGTGGTGACTTGGGCGGCGACAACGATCTGGTCTTCGGTGACGGCTGCTTGTGCGTTGTATCCCCAGATGAAACGGCGACGGTCTTTGAGTGTGCGGCTATCGGGGTCGGTGACGTTGATTCTGCGGGTCCGAGCCGCACTCGCCCACTTCGTTGTCGGATCTGCTCGACGGCCACCGAGCTTACGACCCAACGCGGCCTCCTTGACCGTGCGATCTGCCTGATACGACTCGGCATCAGACGGACCGTCAGCATCGAGTTGACGTAACGCTTCACGCAGCCTCACCCGACGGTCGCGGCGATCCGCCCACCTAACGGGCAGCTCATCGCCACGGCGTGCCCCGTACTCGAGGTCCTCGGCAGCATCAACCGCTTCAGCCTCCTTCAGGATCTCGTCGACGATCTGACGACGAGTCACCAACGACCCGGCCGATACGTCGGCTTCGATCTTCGTCCCGTCAATCGCCACCACACCCGAGCGCACCAGACCTTCAGAAACACACAACGCCACCACCTGGGAGAACACACCAGCAATGGCCTCCTGATGACGGCGACGGAACCGAGCCAACGTGGCATGATCCGGCTGCTGGTTCGCGGCAATCACCCGGAACGCGACATCGTCACAGAGACGTTGCTCGATACGGCGGCTCGATCGTTCCCCCACACAGTACGCATACAGAAGTATCCCCAATATCACTACTGGGTCATACGAAGCACCGCCCCGACCGTCGCTCCGCAGCGACCAATAGAACCCCGACATGTCCAACTCGGCGACCACATCAACAATAAACCACACCAAATGATCCGAAGGCAACCAGTCAGACAACGACGGTGGCATCAACACCAACTGATCCCGCTCAACAGTACGTACATTCACCATGACACCATTGTTCCGCGCGGCACACCAAAACGCGAGAACCACGCACATTCATGCGACAGCCCCCATTGCAAGGGTTCCCGGCGTTTCGGGGGTCAATTATCTCGTCCAACGCGGCTACCCGCCACAGGCGGATTCGAGTCTCCGCCTCACGGGGGAGGTTCCCCTACTCCCCGCCTTCCCCGATCCACCTATGGGGGGAGCCACCGATCGTTCCACGGGGCGATGACGGCAGCGGCGTTGTGCCATAACTTAGGTTCCGTACGAATCACAGCGTACGTACAGAGAACGCGACAACCGAGGAGGATCTGACCAGCTTGCTCATAAGCCCGGTCAGCCCTTCACGCAAGGAGAGAAAATATGTCAGCCAAGACGACGATTCAGAAAGAGACGATGAAAGCACGAAGCAAATACGGAGTAGGCCACGGAGGTGCAATGAAGGCCATTGTCCAGAACGGGTACGGGGCGCCGGAGCGGGTGCTCAAGCTGGAAGAGGTCGAGCGCCCATCGGTCGGCGAAGACGACGTTCTGATCCGGGTGCGGGCCACCAGCGTGAACACCCCCGACTGGATCACAGTGGCTGGAGTCCCCTACATTCTCCGGCTGCAATCTGGGCTTCGGCAGCCGTCGACCCAGGTGCGGGGAACCGATGTCGCCGGGGTGGTCGAGGCCGTCGGCAAGAATGTGACCGATCTTCAGCCCGGCGACGATGTATTCGGGTCATCGTGGGCCGACACTCTCGCCAACCGGGCCGGCGCGTTCGCAGAATTCGCTGTGGCTCCGGCGTCCCAGCTGATCAAAAAGCCTGTCGGACTCTCCTTCGAGGCGGCTGGGGCATCTGTCATGTCGGGCCTCACCGCGCTGATCGCAATCCGCGACGTGGGCAAGGTCGGACCGGGGACCCGGGTTCTGATCAACGGGGCGTCGGGAGGCGTCGGAACGTTTGCGGTGCAAATCGCCAAGGCGCTCGGTGCGGAAGTCACCGGCGTGACCAGCACCCGGAACCTCGAGCTGGTCCGATCGCTGGGTGCCGATCACGTCATCGACTACACCGAGGAGGACTTCACCCGCAGCGAGCAGCGTTACGACATCATCCTCGACAATGTGATGAACCACCCGCCCTCGGCGACGGCTCAGGTGCTAACACCCACCGGGATGCTCATTCCAAACAGCATCGGCAACACGGGAGGCTTCTTCGCCGGCCTACCGAGGGCGGCGCGTGCGGCCCTGATGGGGCGAGGCTCGACCGATGTGCAGACCGTCAGCTGCGTGGTGAACCACGAGAACCTAGATGCACTCGCCACACTCCTCGAATCCGGCGACGTCAAGGTGGTCAT
>JADFQA010000016.1 GCA_022562055.1 Acidobacteriota bacterium
AGGAGTTGCTGCTCGATATGTATCGGTTGATGAGCCTCAGCCGCTCGTTTGACCGTCGGGCGCTTTCGGCACAGCGCCAGGGCCGTCTCGGAACGTATGCGATGCTCGAAGGTCATGAGGCAGTGCAAATCGGTTCTGCTCTGGCTTTTGGCGAAAACGACTTCATCTACCCGGCGTACCGGCAGCACGGTGTGCAAATCGCCCGGGGTATGCCGCTCAGCGTGATCCTCGAATACTGGCGTGGCCTCCCGGCCGAGAGTTGGGACATCAAAGCGTACCGAATGATGTCCATCGCGATCCCTATTGCATCACAACTCCCCCAAGCCGTCGGGCATGCGTATGCGGCCCGGCTGCGCGGCGAGAACATTGTGACTGCCACGTACTTTGGTGACGGTGCAACATCAGAAACTGACTTCCATTCGGGTATGAACTTCGCCGGAGTGTGGAAGGCACCGACGGTCTTCATATGCGCAAACAATGCGTATGCCATCTCCGTCCCGTACGAAAAGCAGACGGCCTCAGAAACGATCGCCCAGAAGGCTGACGCCTACGGAATGCCCGGTGTCCGAGTTGACGGCATGGATGTCTTGGCGATGTACCACGCTACGCGCGAAGCGGTCGATCGCGCCAGACGCGGTGATGGTCCGACCCTCATCGAGGCCATGTGTTACCGCTACGGCGGGCATGCCACCGCCGACGATGCGAGGCTCTATCGCACCGAAGAGGAGGAAGAGTCGTGGGCACACCGCGATCCGCTACTACGACTCCGCCTCCACTTGGAGGCAAACGGTCTGTGGGACGCGGACCATCAGAAACTCGTCCTCGAAGAAGCCGAGGTCGCTTTCGACGAAGCAATGGCCGTGGTCGAGGCTACTGAAATCCCCCCGCGAGACGATGCCATTCGACACGCATATGCGGCCATCCCTTCACTGCTTCGCGATCAGATCAACGACTTGCAGCGACTTGCGGGTGAAGAGCCAACAGTTTTTACCGAGTCCGACATGTGGCAGGTTGGTGAGGACGACATACCTAGCGGCCCGACCAAGAGATGGACGATGGCCGAGTCGATCAACGCCGCCCTCCACCAGGGTATGGAGATCACCGACGACTCGGTGATCCTCGGCGAAGACATCGGAGTTGCGGGTGGAGTTTTCCGCATCACCGAGGGCCTCCAAGACAGGTTCGGTGAAGAGCGCGTCATCGACACGCCGCTCAACGAATCCGGCATCATCGGGACAGCCATCGGCATGGCGATCGAAGGCACCAAGGCCGTTGCCGAAATTCAGTTCGATGGGTTCGTATACCCAGCGTTCGACCAAATCGTGAGCCACCTGGGTCGCCTCAGGTTCCGGACGCGCGGAAAGGCAACCGCTGGGGTCGTCGTGCGGTTCCCGAGCGGGGCAGGCATAGGTGCCCACGAGCACCACTGCGACTCCCCAGAAGCATTCTTCACCCACGCACCCGGCCTCGTAGTGGTTTGCCCCTCGACGCCTACCGATGCCAAGGGACTCTTGGCCGCGGCGATCGAAAGCGACGATCCGGTGATCTTCCTCGAACCGAAGGTGCTCTATCGCGCTGGCCGAGAGGACGTTCCCGAACAGCACTTCACGCTGCCGCTCGGCCGCGCCAAGATCGCCCGTGCAGGGAATGATGTGACGCTCGTGACCTACGGGGCAATGGTGATCCAATCACTGAAAGCCGCGGAAGCCGTACACGACACGGGAGTCAGCGTTGAGATCATCGACCTGCGCACGTTGTATCCGTGGGACGTCGACACAGTCGTAACGAGCGTCACAAAGACAGGACGTCTTCTCGTCGTCCAGGAGCCACAGCGCACTTCTGGTGTGGCAGCGGAGGTCGCGGCCGAGATAGGACAACGCTGCGGTTACGTGCTCGAGGCACCGATCAGACGCCTCACCGGCACTGACGCACCATGGCCGCAGTTTGCAATCGAGGCGCACGCCCTCATCACCGCGACCCACATCGAGGCGGCCATCATCGAAACAGCGAATGCGTAGCAATGGCGTACGAGCTGTATCTACCGGATATTGGTGAAGGACTCACCGAAGCCGACATTGTTGAGTGGCACGTTCAAGTCGGCGACCCGGTTGCGGCTGAGCAACCGATCGTTGCCGTCGAAACTGCAAAGGCCGTTGTCGACATTCCATCACCCCGAAACGGAGTAATCCTCCACCACGGCGCAGACGAGGGCGCGACGCTGGCGGTCGGATCGCTACTCGTCGTCATCGGTGATGAAGGGGAAGAATGGAGACAGACCGATTCTCCGACATCCGACACGAGTTCCTCACCGACCCAGGCCGCCACAACCAGCTACGACAACGCGACCGCACTACCGGATCGGCGAGTGAAGGCGGTTCCTCTTATAAGAAAATTCGCCCGCGACCTTGGTGTAGACCTCGCAACGGTGGTAGCCACCGGCCCAGGTGGCCGGGTCACACGAGAAGACGTGAAGAGAGCGTCGTCACAAGCGGAGCCAACACGCTCCGGGATGTCATCTCGACTCTCGACGACACGGCGCACGATTGCAGCCAACATGCTTCGCTCGTGGAACGAAATCCCACATGTGACGGTATGGGGACCCGTGGACGGAACCGCCATGCTTGCCGCGATGCGCACGATCGGTGTACCCCTCGAAGCGCTTCTCATCGAAGCGGCACTCACCGCGTTGGAACAGTTCCCTGCAGTGAATGCTCTCTTTGATGGGCAACTGGTGACCACACCAGCCGACGTGAACATAGGTATCGCGGTCGACACCGAGGCCGGTCTCATGGTGCCAGTCATGAAGTCAGCGCAGACGCTGACCCGAGTCCAACGAGCCGCGGAAATCAATCGGCTTGCGGTAGGTGCAGAGGCACGCACGCTCACTATGGACGAACTCACCGGTGCCACATTCACGATATCGAATGTCGGTGCGGTCGGTGGTGGTTACGGAACACCAATCATCCCGCACGGCACCGTTGCCATTCTGTCGATCGGACAAGCGGTCCCCGACGTCATCGTTCGCGACAATGAGATCGTCATCGCTTCGGTGTTCCCCATGGCCTTGTCATTCGACCACCGCGTGCTCGACGGTGCCGTGTCCTCGAAGTTCTTCGCAGCGTTCTGCGAAGCGGTCCGCACATTCAGCCCGTGAGCTGAACGATTTTGGATCGGAGTCTGCTGCTCTCGCCATCGCTCGTCCCAACCCCAATCGCAGTCTCAAACTCTTTGATCGCTCCCTCGACGTTCCCGACTCTCGCCAGAAGTTCACCGCGAGCGGAGTGATACGGCGCGTAATCTTGTAGCGGTTCCGCAAGATTCACCATGGCGTCGAGACCACGCCGCTCTCCAAAGGCCATTGCAATCGCCACCGCTCTGTTGAGTTCGACAACCGGGGATGCCACCAATCCGATAAGACTGTCATAAAGTCCGACGATCTGAACCCAGTCTGTTTCGGCAAAAGACGGAGCCGTTGCGTGGACACCCGCGATTGCAGCCTGAACTTGATAGAGCCCGGGCTGCCCGCGCCTGAGTGCCGCTATCAGTCTGGCGTCCATCGCCTCGATTGTGACCGTGTGCCACAGCGATCTGTCCTGATCTTCAAGCAGCACCGGCGTGCCGTCCGAGTCGGTACGGGTGGCTCGTCTCGCGCGATGGAAACCCATCAGTGCGTTGAGACCAACAACCTCAGGCTCGTCCGGCATGAGCTGCTCGAGTAACTCGCCGAGGCGGATGGCTTCCAGACACAGATCGTCGCGCACATGGTTCCGACCGCTCAAAGCTGCATACCCCTCGTTGAAGATCAGATACAGGACACCCAAAACCGATGCCAACCTGTCGGGTAACTCATCGTCTCCCGGCACTCGGTACGGGATTGTGGCACTCTTAATCTTGCGTTTTGCGCGCACGATACGTTGGGCGATGGTCGTCTCTGAGACCACAAATCCGCGGGCTATTTCCGCTGTCGTGAGCCCACCAAGGGCCTTCACCGTCAACGCCACCTGCGCATCGATGCCAAGTGCCGGATGACAACAGGTGAAGATCAACTTCAGTTGATCGTCGCGCAACTGCGATTCGTCGAAGCTGAGCTCGTCCATCGGATCACCTCCGAGGCGGTCGAGCTGCTCGCGGTAGCCGAATGCGCGCTGCTTGACGCGGTAGTTGGCCGATCGTCGCAGCTTGTCGATCGCTTTACGTTTTGCGGTGGTCATCAACCACCCACCAGGGTTTGGCGGAAGTCCAGATTTCGGCCAAACGGTTAGTGCCGCCTCGCAGGCCTCCTGTACAGCTTCCTCGGCGATTCCGAAATCCCCTATCTGGCGGATGAGCGAAGAAACGACTCTCCCGTACTCGTCGCGAAAGATTTGCTCGATAGATAGTCGGTTTGACTCCGCCATGACTCTCCGGTCCCTCGCTGTGCTGAAGTGTGGATCGTGTCGTGCGTGGGCGCAAGGAAGCGTGGGTCCGACCGCGAGATACGCCGATCCCTATTGTTCGATCGTCGTCCAATCGAAGATCGGGCGAACCTCAACCGAGCCGTGCCACGATCCCGGCAGTCGGGCAGCTACCTTGAGGGCAGCGTCAAGATCAGGCACATCGATGAGATAGAAGCCACCGAGCACTTCCTTCGTTTCCGCAAACGGACCGTCGGTCATCAGGGCCTCGTCGTTGCGCACCCTCACCGTTGTCGCGGTTTCGACACCATCGAGCGCTTCTGCAGCAACGAGGATTCCCTCCGCTGTGATTGCCTCGGTGAACTCGTTGTACGCCGCCAACATCGCAGCGCCTTCGTCGCCCGGCTGCGGATCATTGGCCGGCTCTGAGTAAATCAACAACAAGTATTTCATGGTTTCTCCCTATGAATCGGACGCTGTCACTACAACCCACGACCGACACTAAGTGAAATCGACACACGAAGATGACCCCGAGCTACCCCCCTTGACAACGTCGAGGGGGGTTAGCTTGGTGGGCGTCGATACGAGTAGGGTCGTCGGGGAGTAGCAACCGGAGATTCTGCAGCTGATCGACGTTCCTAACCTCGGGGCCAGCGTAGGAGAATAAGATGAATCCGAAAAGAGTACTGACCGTCGTATTGGTCGGAACGGGCATAGTTGTGGCCAGCGCAGTCGGTGCGGGAGCATCGTTTAGCGGTGAGGCACCTGAGCCCGAGGGATTCCCGGAAGAGATAGTTATCGGAGAGTCACGGTTCGTTGCCGAGGAAGAACGGGGCTATGACTTCATCATTCCTCAAGCCCTCACCGTCGACGAACCACCTCCAGCGACAAACACGCTGGCGGAGTTGGAGGTGGCGTTGGGGATCACAGACCTGCGCCTCATTACTTCTGGCACCGAGATGATGACGCCCGACCACCGGCGCGAGGAGTCAATGTACCTGACGCCTGACGGCGGAGTCCTCACGGTCTGGTGGCAGCAGGTTGACCCAACATGGGACGTGATGGGCAGAGACATCTTCCTTGAAGGATGGCCCGACGGGGTTGAAGCAACGATCAGCGTACAAAGCGGACACATTCAGGTCGTGTTCTCAGATGGCCGCATACACGGCTCCGTCGTTATCGAAAAGAACTTCAACGATGCGTATGCTCGACCGAGTCTGTCAGCACAGGAGACGATCGACCTGGCGCTGGCCGCATACGCGTCGCTGACCGAAGGAAAATAGCCAAACACGCACTTCGGGTCTACTCTCGGCTGAAATCGAGGGCAGACCCGTAGTCGCGCCACGACTACCTCGCCCACACCGTGAGCCGAGAAGCGGGGTGCAGGTTGTTGAGGCTGTATTCTTCGTCGCATGACCGCATTTATGCCACCGACCGACGATATCAAGTTCGTGCTTGACTCGATTGCGGACATCAAGATGCTGTCTTCCCTCGACGGCTTCGAGCACATCGACACCGACACGGTGCACACCGTTATCGATGAGGCGGCCCGATTTATGGCCGATGTCGTTGCGCCGACGAATCGGGTCGGTGACCTCGTGGGTGCGGTCCACGAAGCCGACGGCAGTGTCACGATGCCTCCAGAGTTTCACAAGGCGTGGCGGCAGTACGTCGATGCCGGTTGGAATGCGGTCAAGTGCAACCCCGAATATGGTGGCCACGGGTTTCCGACTGCTGTCGGCACCGCTGTGCAAGAGATGCTCACCAGCGCAAACATGGCGTTTTCGTTGTGCCCAATGCTCACGGCATCAGCGATCCTCGCCATCGACGCTCACGGCACCGACGAGCAGAAGGGAACGTTTCTAGCGAATCTCATTTCGGGTCATTGGACCGGAACGATGGTCCTCACCGAATCCGGGGCGGGAAGCGATGTAGGCGCCTTGCGCGCAAAGGCGACACCAAACGCCGACGGCACGTGGAGCATCACCGGGACAAAGATTTTCATTACGTGGGGCGATCACGATATGGCTGAGAACATCATCCATCTCGTGTTGGCCAGGGTGCCAGACTCGCCGCCGGGGACGAAGGGCATCTCGCTGTTCATCGTTCCGAAATTCTTGGTCAACAAGGATGGAAGCATCGGCGACAGCAACAACGTCACCGCGGTGTCCGTCGAGCACAAACTCGGCATCCACGGCAGCCCAACGTGTGTGATGTCGTACGAAAACTCAATCGGCTACCTGATTGGTGAAGAGAATCAAGGCATGCGGTACATGTTCACAATGATGAACGACGCCAGGCTGCATGTCGGCATCGAAGGGCTTGGTGTTGCGGAACGCTCCTATCAGCAGGCGTTGGCATACGCACAAGAACGCAGACAGGGTCGGGCGATCGATGCGCCAAGCGGCGAGTCGTCACCGATCATCGATCATCCCGACGTTCGTCACATGCTGTTGCAGATGAAGACCCGCATCGAAGCGATGCGAGGACTCATGTACGCCAATGCCGCAGCCCTCGACGTAGCGAAACATCACCGCGATGAAACGACGAGGAACACTGCGGCCGAGCGCGCATCCCTGCTCACGCCGCTCTCCAAGGGATGGGGAACCGACCAAGGTGTGTTTATCGCCTCGTTGGGCATCCAAATCCATGGCGGCGCGGGATTCATTGAAGAGGCAGGTGCGGCCCAGCACTACCGCGACGTGCGCATTGCGCCCATCTACGAGGGAACCAACGGGATCCAAGCCATCGATCTCGTGATGCGCAAACTCTCAACGGGTGGAGGGGATGTCATAGCAAGCTACGTCGCTGAGATGCAGGCAACCGCCGACGCTGCGGCCGAACTACTACCCGCCGCGTCGATGTTCCTCACACAGGCATTGACCGCCGTAAAGACATCGGTGAACTGGCTCGTCGAACAAAGGGACCGCAATGATGCCCTGGCTGGTGCGACAACGTTTCTCGAACTGCTCGGGTCGACGGCGGGCGGCTACTACCTCGTGCGCCTCGCCATCGCCGCGAGCGGCGCTGGGCGTGAGGACGCCGAGTTGCGAGTTCAGCGGGCCGATTTCTATGCCAAGGACGTACTCGCTCGTGCCGCGGGGCTGGTGCCTTCAATCACAGCCGGTGTTGCGACACTCGACGGTCTCGGTGTCTAGACGCTCAATCGAACCGTCTGCCGCATCCGAAGATTCTTGACCACCAACGTGACAAAAAAGATTGCCACGGCCAGTGCTGCAATTGTGGCACCTCCGGCGGTGTCGGCGTGATAGCTGATGACCAGGCCTCCAACCACAGCCCCGCTGGCTATCAATGATGACAAGACCATCATGACTGGGACCCTGCGAGCGATCAGCGACGCCGTAGCGGGCGGCGCTACCAACAAGCCGAACACGAGCAGCGACCCAACCATCTCGAACGACGTAATAACCGCGATCGTGACCAGCGACATCATCACGAAATGGGTCGATTTCGGGGACAGGCCGAGCACGTGTGCTTTCTCTTCGTTGAAAGCCAGCACCAGCAGTGGGCGATAGAAAACCAGCGCCACAACAAGAGTCACGACGAGAGCAGCTGCCTGCACGACAACGTCGCGTTGGGTCACGCCAAGAATCGACCCAAACAAAATTGCGATCGGATCGACAGTGATGCTGTTGCTTTTCGATATGAGGATCATGCCGGCGGCGAGCATTCCAACGAACAGCAGACCAATTGCGGTGTCCTCAGACAGCCGGGACGAACGGTGAATCCACGAGATGCTGGCAATCATCATCCCGGCGGCGACCGCACCACCAAGCAACGGGTTGAACCCCATGATTAGCGCCCCGGCTACACCAGGAAGAATTCCGTGGGCCAGGGCATCGCCGATAAAAGCCATGCCGCGCAGCACCACCCAGGTTCCAACCACGGATGTGGTAATGGCAGCCATGATGCCAACCACCAGGGCTCGCTGTAGAAGCGCCGTTTCGAATGGTTCGAGTAACCAGTCCATGTGGTGACGTTACCTGCTTAGTCCCTCGACGATGAGGCTGGCGTTGGCCAGCATCATCGATCGATACGTGTCAGCCACGCTGCCCGGTGGCCCCAACGCACCCGTGTACAACTCGACGATGTCGACGTTTCGACCGAGATCGTCTACGACCACCTGTAAAACGTCAGAGCGCGCCGTGGTTTCGGCAAACACCGCTGAAACACCGTGTTCCTCGATCTGAGCGACAAGGTTCTTAATATCGCGCGCACTTGGATCAGCCGTGGTTGTCGCCGCCGGAATCACAGTCGCCACAACCTCGAAACCGTACCGGTCAGCGAACGCTCCGAGCGCCTCGTGATTGGAGATCAGAACTCGTTTCTCCAGAGGCAACTCATCAACAATCGCCAGCAACTCCTCATGCAGGCTGAGCAGCTCACCCTCGACGTCTTGTGCTCGGTCCGCCCACATGGCCGCCCGATCGGGGTCCAACGCGCCGAGGATCCTGCCCAGAATGGAAACCGCTTCGCTCATGCGTACCGGATCCAGCCACACATGGGGGTCTAACGAGCCAGGTTCTCCACCGTTTTTGTTCTGAGGGCCGTCGTGCGGGTTAGCTCTCGCAAGTGGTTCGACAGTGGTCGCCACTTCGAACACAGCCGCACCCTCGTTTTCGGCTGCGTCGACAATGTCGAGAAGCCCCTCTTCGAGACCGAGGCCGTTGATCACGATGAGGTCGGCCGCCTGCATCCGTGCTGCATCAGCAGCGGACGGCGCGAACGAATGGGGGTCCTGACCCGGTGCCATCAGAATCAGAACGTCGACATCGGGCACGTTTGCAACGACTTGGCTCACCAAATCCCCCAGCACTGACGTTGTGACGACTATCGAGAGTCCGACATCTTGGTCCGTTGCATCCGATGCTCCGCAGGCCGATGCAACGAGAGCGAGACCAAGCAGACCGATCAACGGTCGCTTCCCCAATCGGTGGATTGTCGAAACCTTCATGTCCTACTTTGCGGTAGTAAATGAGAATGACTATCATTATATTATATGCAGACGATACCGTTGACCGAACTACACGCTCGGGTGAAGAACCACCTTGCCGACAACGGTGTGCGATACACCGTCGGACGTCAGAAGTTCATTGCAGCACTGCATGCAGCAGGGGGTCCGAGGTCGGCCACCCGGCTTCACACCGCAGAGCTCGGCGACGTGCCACTGTCCTCGTTGTACCGAACGCTCGCCGTGCTTGAGGAGGTCGGAATTCTCGAACGCAGCCACGACGGAGACGGTGTTGCGGTATTCGAGCTCGGCGAGTGGCTTCTCGGACATCACCACCACCTAATCTGCACTGCATGCGATCTAGTGTTCGACATCGATCTCGGTGAGGAGTTCGAAGACGCGGTGTCGGATATCAGCACCAAGGTTGCACAAGACAATGGCTACACGATGACGGGCCATCGTCTTGATGTTCTCGGGCTATGCGCGGACTGCGCATGACCGCAATCGTCGCGGAACGCGTAACGCTCGCTTACGGGACGACGGTCGCGGTGAAAGACGTGACGTTTGTGATCCCGAAACAGCAACTCACGGCGATCATTGGGCCGAACGGGTCAGGAAAATCTACCATCCTCAACGGGATCTGCGGTATTGCAACGCTGATCAGCGGAACGATAGAAATAGATGGAAAGCCCGCGTCTGCCAATCTCGAGTCGATCGCCTACGTACTTCAGGCCGGTCGCATCAACGAAACAATGCCGGTGACAGTGGCCGAGGTCATCGCGATGGCGCGCTACGGCCGACTCGGCAAATTCGGTCGACTCCGCTCACGGGACAGAGATATCTGCCGCGAGGCTGCAGACCGGATGAACGTCTTGGAGTTCGCAGACAAACACATCCGCGAACTCTCCGGGGGACAGCGCCAACGCGTGTTTGTCGCACAGGGCCTGGCACAGGACGCCGATATTCTTCTGATGGACGAACCGTCAAACGCTCTCGACATCCTTTCGCGCCAGCTCATCGAAAACGCCATGGTGGAAGAGGTCCGTGGCGGTCGGACTGTTGCGTTCACCACCCACGACCTCAGCGACGCCACGACGGCGGACCATGTGATCCTGATGTCGGGAACCGTAGAACGACAAGGCCCGCCCGCGGAGGTTCTCGACGCCGATGTCCTAGCGAAAGCATACGGAATTGCGGTCGTGAGTCTAGAGGACAGCGGAGTTTTGATGGATGGTCATGGCCACCTTGAGGAGAAAAGACACATCCATTTTGATCGCTCGGGCCACGCTGGTCATGAACAGTAAACTCAGACCAGCGACGGGGCTGCGCAAAGCCACGACCATTGCCGGTCGGGTTGGCCGAGACGTCCAACGTGACCACATGTCGATGATCGCCGCGGCCCTTGCGTACTCGGCCACTCTCGCCCTGTTCCCAACGTTGATCGCGGCTATCTCGACCTACGGCATCTTCCTATCGCCAGAGAAGGCAGCGAATGACATCGCATCGATTTCTCGGGCACTGCCGGCCCCGGTCGCGGAGATCATTTCGACACAGATCGCTGACCTTGCCCAGACATCAGCCTCGGGTCTTACGGTCGGCGCAATTGTGTCGATCGCCGTTGCGCTGTGGACGGCGTCGGGTGGTGTTCGCTCGCTCATGCGGGGGATCAACATTGCTTACGGAACAGACGAGACTCGGCCATATGTCGTGGTCCGTCTCATCTCTTTCGGCGTCACGATCGGACTCGTCGTCGGCGCCACCGTGGTGATGGGCGCGGCGACGCTGGTACTTCCACTTTTGGATGCGCTCGACATTCCGCAAGGTGCACAAGACATCGTCGCGATTCTTCGGTGGCCGTTCATCGGCTTCGTTATCTTGTTCGGCCTCGGTGCCCTCTACCGGTGGGCACCCGCAAAGGTACCCACCCGGTCGAAACTGTTGAGTCCTGGCGCCTTCATCGCCACCGTCGGACTCGTCGTCACCACCCAAGCATTTAGCGTCTACGTCGCACAGATCGGTTCCCTCAACCAGACGTACGGTGCATTGGGTGGCGTGATTGGGCTGATGTTGTGGTTCTTTCTGTCCGGGTTTGTCATTCTGCTCGGGGCCGAGATCAACGACGCTCTGCTAAACCCCGACAGCTAGCCCGCCAACAACTCCCCCGTGCTGCTGGCTAGATCTCCGCCGCGTTGAACGAAACGTTGAACCGCCGGCACCAGATGGCGACCGTTTCGTACTTGCTCAGATCCGTCCCAGCCGGGATCTCGTAGTTCTGGTTGCCCTTGTTGCCCTTGAGATCTCCCAGATCAAGAAAGTCTCCGTCGTCGTAAGCGCCGGCACCTCCGGTGATCGGAGACGGCGAAAGAATCACCCGCAGATCGGGACCGTTGAACACATCGAGGTTTTCGAAGCGGAGGATGTACGAACCGTCTTCGAGTTCGACGATCTGAGCGGTCCCACTCCCCTCGTGAGCAAGCCCAATGAACTCACCAACCGGGAAGGCCGCTCCGCTATCGATGGAGACGGCATCCTCGGCGACCGACGCCACCGTCGCAAGAGTCGGCGCTTGTGTCGAATCGGATTCTGTCACCACCGAAGTCGTTGTAGGTACCGTCGTCGTCGTAGGTACCGGCGTCGGGCTCGCCGCGACAGGTGGCAGGGTGTCGTCGACGGTCGTATTTAGAAACAGTGTCTGTGGCTCAAACCACACCACCACCGCCACCAAAAGAAGGACTACGGCTCCCACCGCAGTAAGCTTTGCGCGTGTTGAATCAAACATCTTGGCACTCCCATTAGTTCTCGGTCTTCCATACAGTCAACGACCGGGTTCACGTCTTGATTTCAGAACAAACAATGAACAGCCGATAGCCTTGTCATCTCGTGGATCGAGATACACGTACGCACCTCCGTGCCAGCGGACCATGATTGAGAAATCCGTTGGCCAACTCAATCAGGAACCGCACAAATAACCATGACCCAGACAACCGTTACATTCGGCGATCTGGGCGTCCACCCTGCCTTGGTCGACGCCCTTGCCAAACAACAGATTACTTCACCGTTTGCAATCCAGACGCTCACGCTCCCAGACGCCATGCAAGGTCTCGACGTGTGCGGAAAAGCTCAAACCGGCTCGGGAAAGACGCTGGCATTCTGCCTCCCGATCTTGACCAACATTTCTAAGGCAGAGTCCAAAAGACCGACCGCATTGGTCCTCGTCCCAACGAGAGAACTCGCCGGGCAGGTTGTCGATACGATCAGACCCCTAGCCAGGGCCAGGGATCTGTGGGTGACCGCGGTGTACGGCGGCACATCCATGGACAAGCAAATCTCGGAGATTACCGAGGGCACAGATGTCATCATCGCGACGCCCGGCCGGCTCATCGATCTCATCGAGCGCAAGCAAGTCTTTCTCGACAAGGTCGAAATTGTCGCAATCGATGAGGCTGACCAGATGGCAGACATGGGATTCCTTCCCCAGGTCCGTCGCATCCTCAGAGAAGTGACGGGGCCCCACCAGACAATGCTGTTCTCCGCAACTCTCGACGGTCAAGTCGCCTCACTAATAAAACAATACATGCAAGATCCCATCAACCACGAGGTGCAGACAGCGTCGGAAATAGTTGAGTCTTTGGAGCATCGGTTCCTCAAGGTCCACTACATGGATAAAACCAAAACGGTCGCGGCGATCGCAGAAACCGCAAATCGGGTACTTGTCTTCGTCCGTACTAAACACATGTGCGACAGAGTCACCAAAGATCTACAAGACCTGGGCGTTGAAGCCCGCGCTATCCACGGCGACCTCCCCCAACCGAAACGGGAGAGGGCGCTCAAGGCATTTATGGACGGCAAGGCCACCGTGCTGGTTGGCACAAACGTCGCCGCCCGCGGCCTGCACATCGATGGCGTGGATATAGTCGTGCATTTTGACCCTCCCGACGATCCGAAGATGTACCTTCACCGCAGCGGTCGGACCGCAAGAGCGGGCGAGAGCGGCCTCGCCGTCACCCTTGTTGAGTGGGATCAGGTCAACGAGGTACTTGGCATCCAGCGCGAAGCCGGACTAAACATCCCGATCACGAAGATGTTCTCAAATGACCCGAGGCTGCGGAATCTTATGATGTGGCAGCCCGATCCAGACGACGCGCCCTTCCGTCTCGCTGGAACCGGTGGCACTCGCAACCTGTCAGGGCGCCGTCGACGGCGCCGGATGTAAGCGCACGGCAAGCAGCCGACCCGTCCCTCTAGAGGAGATCATTCCAATGGCCAAGCAGTACGACAGCGCCCCAGAGCTCACCATCGATCTCGCCACGAGCTACACCGCCCTGCTTGAGACCAACCACGGCCCAATCACAATCGAATTCGACCCAGTGACTTCCCCAATGGCTGTAAACAATTTTGTGTTCCTCGCACGAGAAGGTTTCTACGATGGGGCGATCTTCCACCGTGTGGTACCAGGTTTCGTCATTCAGGGTGGAGATCCGACGGGCAACGGCACCGGCGGACCCGGATATCGTTTCCGAGACGAACTAGAGGGCAGCGGCGACTACTCGCGGGGTACGGTTGCTATGGCAAACTCGGGGCCGAACACCAACGGTTCGCAGTTCTTCATATGTCTTGGCAACGTCGGACTACCACACACCTACACGATCTTTGGCACCGTCACCGATGGAATGGAAGCCGTCGACTCCATCGCCTCCGCACCACGCAAGGGCGAACGCCCTAAAGAGGACTGCGCCATCATTTCGGTGACAGTCACGGAAAGCCAAACGACTAAGGAAAGCTGAACCGATCGAAGGCAGCGAAAGACGCTCCGGTCGCGTTGCCGCAGACATCAGTTGGCGACGACCGCCGTCAAGAAGCGCGCTGGCGCCGATCGCGGTCACGAATCCGGCGGCGCAGACGCCGACGGTCTGGTCCCGTCATTCCGCCCCACACGCCGTCAGTCTGGTTGGTCTCGATTGCGTAATCGAGGCATGCTTGTTTCACCGGACAACCCGCACACACCTTTAGGGCAGGCGCAGTAAGTGTTTCCTCTTCGCCCGCAGGAAAGAACAGACTGAGGTCCGCGCCGTTGCACGCAGCATGTTGGCGCCAGCCCTCGATCGGCTCGAGTTCTGGGTCGGTGAGTGGCATAACCATGCGTGCATCCTCCTGTCATGAAAGGTTCAAACCCTATTTTGACATCGTACGCGGCATTTCGCAAGTGTTTCCTTTGCAAATCGACACGTTACGCCTCGGACAACGCTCGGAGTCGGCGATTTTCGGGTTCGACCCGACAAACATGAGAACACCCCTGACCGCTCCTGACTGCGATTCACAGCAACGACAAGGTTATCCTGCGCGCATGATCAATGCCTTTCGTCACGGAAACCGACGCAGCATCGAATCCGATGAATCCGCGCGGGCGCTGTTGCAGAGTCACCACGCGCACCTGGCAAGCCCTCAGCTCTGATGAGCCCCAAACTGACGCCGTTCAACAAGATTACGCCGGATCCGTCAAGGTGGGGTGCCCTTGCGGGTAGCCTCTCCGCCCTTACAGCCATTGGTGCATCGGTACCTCCGGGGTTTGTAATGCCCGCCGCCGCGGTCCGCCGATTCCTCAAGAGCGGAGAGCTTGACGGGTTCGTCGTTGAGGAGCTTCCATACGCAATCGAGGTCATCAACCAAGAGATGTCAGTAATCACGGGTGATGGCAACCGACCTCTCCTGCTCGCGGTACGCGCGAGCACACCAGTGCCGATGCCGGGTCGGATGGACACCATGGTGAACGTTGGAATGACGCCCGACGTGCGCTTGCAATTGGACGAGTGGGCTGGCGAGCTCCAAGCAGCCCACCTCTGGCTGAACTTTGTTTCTGACTACGCACGCACGGTACGAAGGGTCAGCGCAGCCCGTATTGCAAACATTACGGCGATGATTCCAGAATCCCCAAGGGCCGAAATGCTCAACGCTGCCGCCGAACAGATAGCGCTGGCGATTGCCGACGAGACACAGCGGTCGCTCCCCACCGATGCTGTGCACCAAACCATTGAGGCCATCGAAGCGGTCTGCGCCTCGTGGCAACGAGCGCCCGCGCGCGCGTTTCGGACCGGGCACGGCCTTGACGATGACATCTCACCTGCGGTCCTTGTCCACGCGATGGTTCTCCCGAAGGGAAAAAACGGTGGTGTCGGAGTGTCGTTCTCACGCTCACCGACCACGGGTAAACCGGTGGTAACCGGCGGATTCGATCCGACAGGTCTGCTGCCCACAGACGGCCCCGTTTGGAAACCACTCGAAGACTCGACGTTGCGCTCGACACCACAGTTTGCGACGTTGGCACGTGTGTTGGGCATGATGGAGAAGAAAGTCGGCGCAATCGTCCGCGTCGACTTCGTCACGGAAGATGAAACGTTGTGGTGTCTCGAAGCTCGCCCCGCTGAGCTGACCGCGGCCGCATCGATTCGCGCCGCGGTCAACCTCGTGGAGGAAGGCATTGTCGGCGAGGAGCAGGCGCTACTCAACGTTGACCCGGATGATCTCGAGACAGTAACGACAGCACGCATTACCCAACACACAGCCGTCGCGCTCACGCGAGGCAGTGGCGCGGCCCCAGGCGCGGCTGCGGGGGTCGTATGCCTCGACGCCGCGGCTGTTGAGCATGCAGTAGAGAAAGGCATCCCCGCAATCCTCGTCACGCGGGAAATGCGACCAGAGGACATGGTCTGCCTCAGCTCAGCCGCGGGGGTGCTCGCCGACCGCGGCGGAAAGGCGTCGCATGCGGCACTGGTGACCCGCGGGATCGGAACACCAGCAGTAATTGGCGCGTCGGACATGTTCATCAACTTGCACCAGCGCACGGTAAGCCTCGGAGACACCGTTCTCGCCGAAGGCGACTGGATCACATTGGACGGCACCTCGGGTGCAGTCTTTCCAGGTGCGCTCACGCTCGAGTCGCCGGCCGTACCCGCGGAGATCTCAACGCTGTTGACGTGGGCAGACAAGTATCGGCAGCTCGAGGTGTGGGGAAACGTTGACGATTCGCAAGCGGCTGCGCACGTTCGAGCCGCTCACGGAGAGGGCATCGGTTTGGCGCGAACCGAGTACATGTTTTCGTCTGGCGATCGCCTCTCAATCGTCCGGCAGGTTCTCACTGCTGATGATCCCCGCACACACTCAACTGCCCTCGGAGAACTGGAACGGGCACAAATCGGAGACTTCGAACTACTGCTGGCATCAATGGACGGGAAACCGGTCGTCGTCCGTCTGCTCGACCCTCCGCTTCACGAGTTCCTCCCAAGTCGGGAATCAGTCCGACGAGACATTCGAATCACAGAAGAACAGGGCCTGGACGCGGACCATCTGAAACGTCTCGAACGCGCGGTTTCTCGCTACGAAGAGTCGAACCCGATGCTCGGCCTGCGCGGAGTCCGCCTCGCCATCGTCATTCCCGAGATCTACCGCGTTCAGGTTCTCGCCGCACTTGAGGCCGTCCGCAGGCGGCTCGATGCGGGCGGACAACCTCAGCTCCACATCATGGTCCCGCTAGTCGGCTCGGTGGAGGAACTCACGGTTGTTCGAGACATGATCGAGGAAGAGGTTCACCAGGCCGGACGACTGCTCGAAGTGAAAATCGGCACAATGATTGAGCTGCCGCGGGCTGCTCTCGTCGCTGATGCAATTGCCCTGCAGAGCGATTTCTTCTCTTTCGGCACGAACGACCTGACCCAAACGACCTTGGGAATCAGCAGGGATGATGCTGAGGAGGCGTTTCTGAGAACATACATCGACCAGGGGCTACTTGCCGCAAACCCGTTTCAGACACTCGACATCGATGGTGTCGGCCAACTGATGAGCATGGCGATCAACAAGGCGAGAGGTGTCAATCCGTCTATCCAGATCGGCGTCTGCGGAGAGCACGGCGGTGATACCGCATCGATCGCTTTCTTTCACGACATCGGAGTGGATTACGTGTCGTGCAGCGTCCCGCGCATAGCGTCAGCCCGGCTCGCCGCGGCCCAGGCAGCGATCAACAACCCGCGGTAACCAGACAACGCGACACCAACACAAGGTACCGGCTCTCAGCCGCGGTTGCGGTCACGTTACAGCCGGCCAGGGCGGATTCTCGGACCCAACCCGGTACCCGACGTTCGTACGGTCATCTCGGCAATGACCAGCCTCACCACCTCGGGTCGGCCAGGTACCAGTTCGGGAACCCCCCACGACACAGCGACACCGTCTGTGCGGTATTTCTCGAGAAGTAACTGGGTCGCGTCGGTGACCTCGTTTGCGTCCTCAACAACTGCTACCGAGCCAGACACAACGACTGAGTCCCAATCTTGACCGCCCTCTCGATATGACACGACCTCAAAACTGATCTCGGGGTTCACCTTGATGGCGCTTAGCCGTCTCCCAGGAAACATGCGCATGTATATCGACCCGCGGTCGAACACAAACGAGATAGGGGTCACATACGGGCGGCCGTCAGCAATTACTGCTATGTGGCCGACCTCTGCCCGCTGTAGCACCGAGGTAGCGTGATCCTCCGAGATATCTTCCATCCCAAGACGTTAGCGGAGGCGGGTCGGTAGAGGACGATCTGGCACGGTCTCAGAGATATTGTCCGGGACTCGGATGGTCGCTCTTCTCCAAGGCCGGCCGACGCCGCATCTCTTCGAGCTGAGCAGCCATCGATGCCTGCTGAGACCACAGCGAGGCTTGGATGCCGTGGAACAAGCCTTCGAGCCAGCCGACGAGCTGCGCTTGTGCGATGCGAAGTTCAGACTCGGTTGGCGCTTCCGCCGCGATCGGTTGGAAAATTTCGGACAGCTCCTCTTGCAAGGATTCGCCGAGCGACTCTCGAAGCTGTTCAAGCGAGGCATCGTAAATCGCTACCAATCTGCTCCGACCAGCTTCGTCCAGCGGTGCCTGGCGAACCTCCTCAAGGAGGGCACGCGTCATCGAAGCCACACGTATCAGTCGAGAGGGCTGTGTTATCACATCGTCGCTGGCGCCATCAGGGGCCACATTCCCGTCGCCACCGTTGACGATCTGAGGTTTTACGGGTGCTTCTGCGTCCTGCTGGGATTTATCTGAGTCCATAACCAGCAAGGATACCTGCTCACAGGACTCCACCGGTTGCTGCTGCGAGCAAACACGCGACAGGATGTCCGCGGGCTCAACTCCCCCCACCGGCTCAGTCCCAACCGATTTCATCGAGTCGATCATCGGATATCCCAAAGTGATGTGCCATCTCGTGAAGTACAGTCGTACGGATTTCAGCTCGCAGCTCAGTGTCACTGAGACCCATTGCGAGGTGAGGTTCCATGAAGATCGTGATGCGGTCCGGCATGTACCCGAAGTAGTCGACACCCCGGTCGGCCAGCGACACCCCCTCGTACAAGCCGAGCACGACCCCATCGGAGGCCTGATCGCGAGTAGGTCGGACCGCTACTACAACGGCGACGTTTTCGACCTTCGAAGCGAGGTCAGCCGGCAGCTCCTGTAGGGCGCCAGCAACGACATCTTCAAACTCTGCGGGTGTCATGTCGGCGCGTCCTGCTGCTTGAGTGGGGTGTAGTTGTGAATGTCATCTCAACGCGACGAGCATTCGTACGCGAACGCCAACGCGTAGCAATTCGCACACTACCGCGATGCCGTACCTCGTGCGGGGTTTGGCTACGACGCCCGTCGACGCCTCAAGCGGTGACGAAAGAGCGCTCGTGATACCCGGTGGCCCCATCGGGGCGTGGCGGCACGCGATCTTCTGTCTGGGTGTAGCTGGTCCCATCGGTCGCCCTCACCCGTGCTGTGTGGCGACCCGGCTCAAGTGCAACTTCGACTTTCCACTGCAGCCACGCCTTGTTGGAAATCGCGTCGGACAACTCAGCAACGAGCCACTCACCGCCGTCAATCTGGACCTCAACCATTTCGATACCGAGCGTCGGAGCCCAAGCCACACCAGCGACAATTACTGGAGCACCAGTTACCTGCTCGTTGTTGCGCGGATAGTCGATTCGTGACGCCGTCTTGATAGGACCTAGCTTCGACCATCCACGAGGAATCCAGTATCCGTCAAAACCGTCCCAGGTGGTGAGCTCAATGTCGCTGAGCCACTTGGTTGCAGAAACGTAGCCATAAAGACCGGGAACAACGAGGCGTGCCGGGAAACCGTGAGCGGCGGGCAGCGGTTCACCGTTCATCCCGATAGCGATTAACGGCTCGCGCCCATCGAAAGCGATTTCTATGGGGAACCCGCCGGTCCAGCCATCGACGGAGCGTCCAACTATCTGAGCAGCGTCAGACTGCACCCCGGCCATGTTGAGTACATCCGTCAGCCGTACTCCGGTCCACACCGCGTTGCCAACGAGGTTGCCTCCAACCTTATTCGACACGCACTGCAAGGTGACCGACTCCTCGACAAGTTCCATTCCATAGAGATCGTCAAGGCTCAACGAAAGCTCGTTGTCGACAAGACCGTGAATCTTGAACTCCCATGTGTTTGCGTCGATTCGCGGCACAACGAGTGCAGTATCGATTCGGTAAAAGTCTTCGTTGGAGACAATGAGCGGTGAAAGACCAGGAATCGAGTCGAAACCTGAAGGCAATGCAACGATGACTTCTTCGCTACTGACCACCGGCGGCAAGACGAGATCCGAACGAATCTGTTCGGTGCGATTGATAATCGAGAGGCGCCCAAGTAGCCCTGCGAGAGCCGCGGTAACCCCGCTACCCACCACGACGCGAACAAACCGGCGGCGGTCGAGTCCCCCCGTTTCATCGACGGGTTCGCTCTCCGCGGCGCGTATCTGCCCAACCCCGTAAAGGACAACGGCCAAGCCGGTACCCACAGCAACGAGAACCGAAATCACCGTCAGGGTCCCGTTAATCAACGGTTGGTTGACCCCGGCGAACACACCAATGAGTGCAAAAAGAGAAAATACTGCGATAGCAACGTTCCGGTTTGCGATGGAGCGTCGACCAACCACCGCGCCAAGCACCGTCGATATGATCGCGGTGCCAACGGCGAGCGCTCCCTTGTCGGCGGTACCAAATACCGCGATTGCGAAGTCCCGAACAGCCGGAGGTGAGAAATCGACAATGTACGAACCCACGGCCGCGATCGATGATGGCACGCTGGCAAACAGACCGGCGAACAGTTCGGTGAGGCCGATCGCTAGCGCTGCGCCGGCGGCTCCTATCCATCCACCGTACGCTTTGAATGCTTTGGGAACCATCGTTCCGGTCTCCTTCGTGGGGGCTTCACCTATTCAACGACAAAAGACACCGTTTGTTTCCTTACCATTGTATGAACGGCATCTACGGTTCGTAGTTAATCCAGCTCAGAAACTTCGCTGCCGGCCATGTGTTGACGACCTGCTCCTTACGAACCCACCCACGACGGGCCTGGGCTGCGCCCCACTGCAGATTTCCCAGCTCGCCGACGTGATGTGCATCGCTTGAGATCACCCACAGCACGTCCGTGCGATCTCGAGCGCGACGAAGCAGACCCGCAGGCACATCCAGGCGGTGGAGGTGACTATTGATTTCGAGAGCCGTTCCAGTCGCTGCGGCAACATCGAGAATGGCATCGAAATCGAGATCGATCCCTGGACGCTGACCTATCTTTCGGCCAGTGAGGTGCCCAATCGCATTGACGGCCGGGTTCGTCATGGCCGCGACGATTCGGTCGGTTTGCGCATCAGCCGAGAGATCGAAATGCGAGTGAACCGACGCGACACACCAATCAAACGTAGTAAGAAACTCCCGGTCGTAGTCGATTGATCCGTCGCGTCCGATGTTGAGTTCCGCCCCGTGAAGGATCGTCATACCGGCAAAGGCAGGCCGTAGCTCCTCTAGGACGACAGACATTTGCTGTACCTCGTCGCGCGAAAGCCCATTGATGACCAGGTCCTCAGCATGTTCGGTCATCGCGATGTACGACAGGCCGAGATTGCAAGCTTCGGCCAGCATGTCTTCGAGGGAGGACCGCCCGTCACCGGACCATGAGGAGTGCACATGCAGATCACCAACAATGTCTGCCCGTGTAACCGGCGCGATGAGGCCCCCTGAAGACGCCGCCGCAACCTCACCCAGACCTTCGCGCATTTCAGGAACGACAAAATCCAGGCCAAGCGCTTCGTAGATCTCTCTCTCGGTCTTGGAAGCGACTACTTCACCGGTCTTGACATCCGACAAGCTGTATTCGTTCAGCGTCCACCCGAGATCGATTGCCCGCTGTCTAAGTTCAATGTTGTGTGCCTTTGACCCGGTGAAGTACATAGTCGCGGCGCCCCAAGCCTCAGCGGGAACGACTCGAAGATCGATCTGAAGATCCCCCGAGGCAAGAACCGATGACTTGGTAGGACCTTTGGCGATGACCGAGCGGACGGCCGGGAAAACGACAAAGGCGTCCATCACGAGCTCCGGCTGCGCTGACACAACCGTAATATCGATGTCGCCGACCGTCTCGGAGTGGCGTCTTAGCGATCCGCAGTACATCACCTCGTCGACCATTGTCAGGCCTCGCAGCGATTCCACGAACTCTGCCGCGAGTTGCATCGCCGTCGCGATCGGGGTCCGTCTGTCTTTGCCGTGCAAGCCGATGCGTTCGACACCGTTGCGGATCTTGGCTTCGGTCTTTTCGCCCATGCCCGGGAGGACTCGAAGGGCACCGCGCTCGAGCGCTGCTTTGAGATCGTCAACGTTTCCAACGCCTAACTTCTCCCTGAGCATCACGACAGTCTTCGGACCCACACCCGGGATTCTGGTGAGTTCAACGAAGTCGGGCGGAAACTCCGCCCGCAGAGCCTCGAGCTTCATTATCGAACCGGTGTCGACCCATTCCCGCAGTTTCGAGGCTGTCGCCTTCCCTATCCCCTCGAGTTTTTGCATCTCGGCGGCGGACATGTCGCCTATCGGCGCCGCAAGTTCGCGAATCACAGAGGCGGCTTTTTCATAAGCCCGGACCTTGAACGACTGCGGCGACCCGTCGGCCAACTTTGTGAGGTCGGCGAGCTCCTGCAGCAACCGCGCCGCTTCGGCGTTAACACTCATAGACTCACGATAGGGCAAACCTGTAGCGCCGATATCGGCACTACGATGCCGTCACCCGCCAATCTTTGCCGACCCGACTGAGGACGCGTGACTCACTCATCCGACAACTCACCAGCGGAGACCCCTGATACTGCCGTCGGCGTAGGACCACATCTGCAGCCATGGCCCGATGGGCCGATGTGGGACCCTGAGTTGCTCGCAGAAGGCGATCGTCGCAACGTGGTTGATCGTTACCGCTACTGGACGCAAGAGGCGATCATCGCCGACCTCGATACAAGACGGCACCCGTTCCACGTCGCAATTGAGAACTGGCAGCACGACTTCAACATCGGCACAATCGTGCGGACCGCAAACGCATTCCTCGCTAGCGAAGTTCACATCATTGGCAAACGCCGTTGGAATCGGCGGGGGGCAATGGTTACCGATCGTTATCAACACATCAGGCACCATCCAACGATCGGCGATTTCTGCGAATACGCGTCCGGTGAAGGCCTACCGATCGTCGCAATCGACATACTCCCTGGATCTGTGCCGTTGGAAACTGCGTCGCTTCCACGAAATGTGGTGCTGCTTTTTGGACAGGAGGGCCCCGGGCTTTCGCCAGCGGCGACCGATGCAGCGCAACTTGTGTGTTCAATAGCTCAGTTCGGGTCGACCCGATCGATCAACGCCGGAGTCGCTGCCGGCATTGCAATGCACACATGGATACGACAGCACGCCTTCGGTTGACGTTGTATCGACACGGCGTCGTGCCTCTATAGGACGAGCGCAGCAAACCCGCCAAACACCGCGATGAGGGCAACCCCCTCGAGGCGCACGATTTTCCCTCCGGTTCGGGCGAGAACGCCGGCGATGACCGCGGTGACAACCATCACGACCAAGAGCGGGGTGTCGACCTCGACAAGAAGACCTGGCCCGATCAGAGCTGCAACACCACCGACGGCGAGAGAGTTAAAGATATTCGATCCAAGCACGTTGCCGATGATCAGATCCACCTGTTTGCGGCGGGCCGCTGAAACGGCGGTTGCCATCTCGGGCAGACTGGTGCCCACGCCAAGCATTGTTCCGATGAGCGTGGCAGACGCCCCCAACTCGGTTGCAATAGTTTCGGCGCCAGACAACAACAGTCTCGCAGCACCGACAGTCACGACGATCGCGATAACTCCAGCCACCATTTCATGCCTCGTTGTCGGAAGGTCGGCGAACGGTTCCTTTCCGCGAGGCGAGTGCGCCCCAACGCCCGGGGCGTTGTCCGCCACGTCGGGGCCGTGCAACGACCAGACGATCAATGCGTAGATTGCGACGACAAGCCCGACAAGCAACGCAGCGCCTTCCCAGACCTCGACTTTCTTGTCGAGCAGAACGGCCGCAAAGGCAACGACCGAGGCGATCATGAGAATCCCTTCACGATACAGGATCCGCCGACTTGAATGTATGGTGGCAACTAGAGCGGCGAGGCCGAGGACCAGCGTCACATTGGCCGTATTTGAGCTGATTACGTTGGTCACAGCCTCGTCAAGCTTTCCGTCCCTTGCCAGCAGCCCAGACACCAATAGTTCCGGCAACGACGTACCCAAGCCCACAACTAATGCACCCACGAGAACTGCCGACACTCCCAGTGTTTCAGAAAGTCGCACCGCGGCCACGACGAGGCGATCCGAAGCCAGGATCAACAGCACAAGCCCTGCAACAACAGACAGGATGGCAGTGTTCATGAAAAGGCCTCCCGGCTGTCGTCCGACTGATAGCGGTGCGATGGTACAAGAAGCGGGCCAACATCTACGTTGAATTCCGCGTTGACTAGCCTACGAGCGTGAGTATGAACGACAAAGAACGGGTCCACGAGACTTGGCTGCACAGCAATCGCCTGGTCGCGGCCAAGTTCATTCGGCCGCTGCTGCGGTTCACCCAGATCGCTGCAGCCGGCGGAGTCGTACTTCTGGTGGCAGCTGCTGTCGCTCTCGTGTGGGCCAACGCGTTCGGCGACTCCTACGAAACCTTCTGGCAGACCGACCTGTCCTTTTCGGTCGGCAGTTTCCACTTTGAGGAGACGCTCAAAGACATCGTGAACGATGCGCTCATGGTGATCTTCTTCTTCGTCGTTGGTCTCGAAATCAAACGCGAACTCGTAGTTGGCGAACTCAAAGACAAAAGGAGAGCAGCTCTACCAGCAATCGCCGCTCTGGGTGGAATGATCGTCCCCGCGCTCATCTATCTCTCCTTTGCAGGCGGCATCGATGGCGCGGCAAGGGGATGGGGCGTCCCGATGGCGACGGACATTGCCTTTTCGATGGGTGTGATTTCACTTCTCGGGAAACGAGTCCCAGTAGGCGCAAAACTTTTCCTGCTCGCCCTGGCGATCACTGACGATATCGGTGCAATCACGGTCATCGCCATCTTCTACACGACGACCCTATCAATTCCATGGCTCTTTACCGGTCTTGGGGGACTGTTGGTGGTTTACCTCGCCGGTAGAGCCGGCATCAGGCATATGGCCTTCTATGTCGCGATGGGTGTGTTCATTTGGTTCGCGATCTTCGAATCGGGTGTGCACGCAACCCTCGCCGGCGTAGCGCTGGGTCTCATGACCCCTGTCTTCCCCTACTACTCCGATGACGCCTACTACAAACGCGCCACAGGCATCCTCAACCGCTACCAGGTTGATTCCACATCGCCTTTGAAACGCGCTCGGGTTGACCACTCGGCGCTCCAGCTCGCAAAGGTCGCCGAGGAGTCAGTGTCCCCACTCGATCGTCTTGAGCACAGCCTGCACCCCTGGTCGGCGTTTGTCATTGTGCCGCTGTTTGCTCTTGCAAACGCGGGCGTGAGTTTCGAGGGTGTCAACCTTGGCGAAGCGGTCACGTCTTCGGTTGCACTCGGTGTCGCCGCAGGACTGTTTGTCGGAAAGCTGGTCGGCATCACGCTCTTCACGTGGATCGCCGTTAAAACCGGGTTGGGCCGCCTTCCGCAAAATACCGACTGGGGCCAGATCGTCGGGCTTGCCGCTCTCGCTGGTATCGGGTTCACGGTGTCGTTGTTTATAGCGGAGCTGGCGTATACAGATGTTGCGATCACCAATCTCGCCAAGATCGGTATCTTCGTAGGATCGGGCATCTCGGGCATCGTTGGGTACATGCTGCTGTCCCGCCGTGGTGCACCATCACAAGAACCACCGACGCCAACGGAAGCGCCCGCACTGGAGAAGGTCGCCCCGTAGCGAGCGGCTTGGGACGCGAGTTCGTTCCACCAATCGGGTCCTGCCACTAGCAAACCACCGGACATCATTTCCCGGCCCTGGGGATCGTAGAAATTGTGCGCCCTGGAATCGGTGGAACAACACCACTCTGACATCGGTTGTCAACCGAATGAGCGACTCGCCAAACTACCTCGGAGGAGCATGGTCGATACTGCACTCGTTGCGTAGTCGTCGCCCAAACCCGACGGGCAACGAAACCGTTGACCACTCGGGGTTCACGCCCGTTCTCGCCCGTCTTAAGCGAGAAGGGCTCAAAGGACTCGGCGCCAGCTCCGACGAGCTCACCGACTACATTGCGCATCTCGAGGCCATCCGCCCCGACGCGCTGACACATGACGAGTCCCTCGCCTACTGGCTCAACCTCTACAACGCTGGGGCGCTGTTTCTCGCCGCTGAAGCACAAATCGCGGGTCTCAGCAGTGTCCTACGAACCCCCGGGGTTTTCCACACCGACCGCTTCAACGTTGACGGAGAGCATCTTTCGCTCGATGACATCGAACACGGAAAAATCCGGCGCTTTGGCGACCCGAGAATCCACGGTGCTCTGGTATGCGGCTCCGTGTCGTGCCCAACGCTACGCGGTGAACCGTTCGCCGGGGACAGCATCGACAGCCAGCTCGACGGCCAGATGAGGGCATTTCTACAAGCCGGTGCAATCGCCATGGATGCGGATCGCCGCGATCTGTCGTTGTCCAAGGTGTTCCAGCTCTACGGCACCGACTTTGTTCGACCAGGGTCGATGCCTTCGTTTCGTCCAGTGCGAAAGACCGCCATCATTCAAGCGCTGCGCCCCTGGATTGCAGACGGAGTGGTAAAGCTGCTCGATGCCGGACCGTTTCGTATCTCCTACCAAAAGTACGACTGGTCTCTTGCCTGTGCGGTCAGGTGACCGCCGACAACATCAACATTCAGTGCCAGTCGTAGCTGCGGCACTCCTCAGAAAACAGCCGGTCAATCGGCCGCTAGATTCAACGCATGAGTCCGATCGAGACACCAATGTTTGGTGCGATAGAAGCAGGCGGCACGAAGTTCGTGGTAGCCGTCGGAACGTCCCCTGATGCCGTCGTCGCCACCTCGTCGTTTCCAACGAGCGACCCCACAACCACCATTCGCAGTGTGATGGACTTCTTCCAGGCGAACGCTCCAGAAGGATTGTCTGGCATCGGAATTGCAGCGTTTGGCCCGATAGATATCGATCCACTGTCTGGAACCTACGGAGTGATTCGTCGAACACCCAAGCCTGGATGGAGCGGATTCGACTACCGCAAAGCCGTCTCAATGTTTACCGATGCCCCTGTGAACATCGACACGGATGTGAACGCGGCCGCCCGTGGCGAGATGATTTCCGGGGCGGCGATTGGATTGAAAACGTTCCTCTACCTCACGGTTGGCACCGGAATAGGTGGTGGCATGATGGTTGATGGCCGACCGCTGACAGGTTCAGTTGACACAGAGATGGGACACGTCGCTATTCCGCGTGCGCCCAGCGACAACTTTGCAGGCATCTGTCCATTCCACGGCGACTGTCTCGAAGGGATGGCGTCAGGCCCGACGTTAGAGAAACGATGGGGTCGGACCGGCAGCGAACTCAACGAACTCCGCGACCAAGCCACCGAAGTCGAGGCGTGGTACCTGGGAACAGCCCTCGCGAGCTTCACGCTCACCCTGGCGCCACAACGGATTGTCCTCGGCGGAGGAGTTTTCAAGATCCAGGGTCTGATCGAAAAGGTGCGAGACCGGGTACACAACTATCTCAACGGATACGTCCACGGTCTGGAGAATCGAAAAAACTTGGACAAGTTTGTCGTGCCGCCCGGACTCGGTGATCGGTCCGGGATCACTGGTGCCCTCGCTCTTGCAATGTCAGCCGAGGTCCCGCACAGTAACTGAGGCGGCGCGCCCCGATTCGATTCGTCGTTCGTCGACGAGTTCAGAGGTCTACGCGGTTGCTTCTTCGATGCGTGAAATGGCGAGCTTGCGATAATCAGCATTGATTTCATAACCGACGTAGTGGCGGTTTGTCTGTTTTGCAGCGATGCCCGTCGTGCCGGCACCCATGAACGGATCGAGAACAAGATCGTTCTCGAATGTGTACAGCTCGATAAGGCGCTTGGGGAGATCGATCGGGAACGGCGCCGGGTGTCCAACACGCTTTGCGGACGCGGGAGCGAGGTTCCAAACCGACAGTGTGGCGTCCATGAAGTCTTCCTTGGAAATCGTGTCGTCACCGCTGCATTGGCGAGCGAACGACTCCTTGCTTGCGACGAGTATGTACTCGTGAAGGTCACGCAGTGTCGGATTCTTTGCCGACTGCCACGAGCCCCACGCACACGATCCACCGGCGCCCTTTGCCTTTTGCCAGATTATCTCACCGCGAAGTAAGAACCCAATATCGTCAAGAATTTGAGCAACGTGGTGGTTCAAGGCCAGATACGGTTTGCGACCCAGGTTGGCAACGTTTACTGCAATCCGCCCACCGGCCTCAAGCACACGGTAGGTTTCCGAGAACACTCGGTGCAACAGATCGAGATAGGCGTCGAGACTGAGATCGTCGTCGTAATCCTTGCCGACGTTATACGGCGGCGAAGTCACCATCAGGGCAACGGTGCTGTCGGGAATCTGGTTCATAACCTCAGAGGACTGCCAGAAGATCTTGTCGATGATCCTCTTTGGTGGGTCCTGGACAAGACCGGTCGGCTGCAAAACCGGACGAGCACCAGACATTTCCCGGCTGTAATACGCAGACGCGTCGTGAGATTCGCGCTTGCCCGCACCAAAACTTGCTGTTGATGTTGCCAACTCGGCTACCTCCTGGACGAGAAAGGTACCTCAGCATCGCAACAATTAGGTGGATTTTCAGTCGTTGGAGACGACGCCACTATCCGCTAGGCGTGTAGACGGATGACTGCGCCCCGAGTACCGACGGCGTGTTATCCGCTCAGATACTGAAATATTTAGGGCTGTGGTGCGGCAACGTAGGACCCAAGTACCCGGAGTTCGCTCAACGTACCCAGCGGGGGTTCGAGAACCGATTTCAGTCCGTCGGGTCCGGGAGGATGCAGAAGGTCGACAAAAAACCGGTACGACCATGCCTCGCCTGAGGGTCGCGACTCAATGCGCGTCAGGTTGGCGCCGCGAAGACCGAGCTCGGTCAGCGCCAGGGCGAGGGCGCCGGGGGTGTGTGCGGTGCGAAACAGCACCGTCGTCTTGTTGGCGTCGGGACTGACAGTGGGCTTGCCAGAGGCGAGAACGACGAAACGAGTCGTGTTGTGTGCCTTGTCCATAACGTTCTCGAGGAGCACGATGAGACCGTGGGCCGCTCCAGCCCGTGGATTCGCGAGGGCTGCCACGGTGGGATCGCCACCCTCGGCGACCATGCGGACAGCACCCGCGGTGTCGTAGCTTGGTCGAGTATCGAGTCCCAGCCCGAGCAAAGTCTCCTGGGCCTGTGCGAGCGCCTGCGGATGAGATCGAACGGTTTTCACCGTCTCCAGCGTGGCATCCGGAGTGCCTAACAGGGCGTGGCGAACCTCGACAAGATGCTCCGCAACGATTGAAATCGGTTTGTGGTCCCCGTTGCCGGGGAGTCGATCCAAGACCGGCAGCACCGAACCTGTCGTGCTGTTCTCGACCGGGAGCACAAGTTTGTCGACAGCGCCCGAATCAAGGCCGCCAAATGCAGCAACAAAGTTATGGAACCCGACAGCCTCGGCGTCGGGAAACAGCTCGGTGAGTGCCCGGTGACTGTATGAATAGCTTTCGCCCTGGAATCCGATCCGCATGGGATACGACGATAGCGAGTTCAACTGCAGGTCGGGTGCGCTCCACCCGCGCCGCTTCGGAACGCGCACGCACGCCGCTCAATCTCGCTGTAGTGCGTACGCAGCAACCCGTTCCATAACCTCGGGGCTTGCCTTGGCTGTCGAATCCGCATCGAAGGATGGCTGGGGGTCGTATTCGATCATCAATTGAGCCGCCTCGGCAGCGGTTCGGTCGAAGAGAATCTCGACAAGACGCAGCGCCATGTCAATGCCGCTCGACACCCCCGCCGCGGTAATGATCCTTTTGTCGAGATGCTCAACGACCCTTGCGCTCACCGGCGTCGCGCCGGTCTTTTTCAGCGCGTCGAACGCACTCCAGTGTGTGGTGGCGGTGAGTCCGTCAAGGAGACCGGCCGCACCGAGCACCAACGCTCCCGTGCACACCGACGTCGTGAATCTACTCGTCGCGTGTGCGGTCACAAGCCAGTCCAACACGGAGCTGTCGCGCATGAGTTCACGGGTACCGATTCCCCCAGGGAACATGACGATGTCGGGAGTGGTCATGTCGTCGAACGTGACGTCGACGGTTAACCCGAGGAAGCTGTTTTCTGTCCGCACCTCGCCGCGTTTCTCGCCAACAAACGTGACATCGAGTTCGGGAATGCGCTAGAACACCTCGTACGGTCCGATAGCGTCGCGTGCGGTGAGCCGGGGAAACAGCGGAATAGCTATGTGCATGGGATTGCCTAACGGTCAGCCAAAATGGCAGATCAAACGCGCGAGAGGTTCATGGGTGGAGTGCTCTGCCTAGGAATCTACTAGGCGTTCGGCTTTTTCGGTTAGCTCGAGCCAGCGGGTTTCGGCGATGTCGAGATCATCCAATGCTGTTGCCAGGTCGCCAGACAGCTTGGCGGTCTGCTCATAATCTCCGGTCGCGTCTTCAAGAGCTTTTGCAACACCGTCTCGTTGTCGCTCGAGCTTGGGGATGCTCTTTACCAGCTCATCGAGCTCGCGTTGATCGTTGTAGGTGAGTTTGCGGCTCTGTTGTTTGGTGCGAGACCTCGTAACGTCACGCCTTGGGTTGGCACCAGCCTTATCGACGAGGTTCGCTTGCCGATATGCCGACCATCCCCCGGGGTGATGAACTACCGAGCCGTCCGGCTCGACAGAAAAAATATCCGAACACACTCGGTCGAGGAAATACCGATCGTGACTCGCAACGACGAGCGCGCCACTCCAGGCGTCGAGGTACTCCTCCAGGACCGCGAGGGTGCCGAGGTCGAGGTCGTTGGTCGGCTCATCCATGAGCAGTAGGTTCGGCGCTTCCATCAGGCACAGCAGCAGTTCAAGACGCCGCCGCTCGCCGCCCGAGAGATCGCCGACCGTCGATTGCTGCTGGTCCCTGGTGAATTGAAAATGCTCGAGTAGTTGCGCGCCCGATACTCTTATCCCACTCTGGAGCAGCACCTCGTCCGCATGCTCACGGACCACTGCGTGTACGCGGGTTGTGGGCGGAATCGGCGTCGGGTCCTGCCCGTACCAACCGTGGTGAATTGTCGATCCAACCGCCACCTTGCCCTCGTCTGGGTGGATTCGGCCAGCCATCAGACTCAACAACGTTGTCTTGCCAGCGCCGTTTGGGCCAACGACTCCGACTCGGGCGTCGGGTTGCAGCCTCAGCTCAACGTGACGCAGCACCCATCTGTCCCCGTACCGTTTGCCGACGTTGTCAAGGTTGACAACCTTCGAGCCGATGCGACGAGATGGCAACTCAATGCTGAGTCCTTGTCGCACGCGTCGTCGCTGTTCGCCGATCAGGTCTTCAGCGCGTTTTACTCGGGAGCGCGACTTCGTTGTCCGCGCTTTCGGGGAGCGTCGCAGCCAAGCCAATTCAGTCTTGATCCGCTGTTGACGCCGATGCTCAGTTGTGGCCTCGTGAGCCTCCCGAGTCGCAGCTGCCTCGAGGTACTCCTCGTATGTTCCCTGATGTGGAAACAGTCTGTTGTCGTGTACCTCGACGATGCGGTTTACCACTCTGTCAAGCAAATACCTGTCATGGGTAACGAGAAGAACCGCCTCCCGACGGGCAAGGAGGTGATCCTCAAGCCAGTCAATCGTCTCCACATCCAGATGGTTCGTCGGTTCGTCGAGGATCAACAGGTCACACTCAGATGCCAACGCGACAGTGAGAGCGAGACGTTTCCGCTGCCCTCCGGAGAGGTCTGAGCAATGAGCACCGAGGTCGGTGAGCGCCAACCGATCCGCTAGCGCGATCGCCTGCCGGTGGTCCCCGACGATGTCTCCGACCGTGGAATTCTTGGCAAAAACAGGGTCCTGATCTAGTGCCGAGATTCGCAGTCCCCGAACCCTTACGATCGAGCCACCGTCGGGCTCCACGATGCCTTCGATGATGGCGAGCAGCGTTGACTTACCTGAGCCGTTGCGTCCAATCACCCCGATCCGATCCCCCTTAGATATACCGAGCGACGCGTTATTAAGAACCGGGTTTTCAGGGTAGGTCTTCGACACTGCCTCAAGGCTCAAAAGGTGCATCTCAAGAGCGTAGAGCCTCTTTCGCCCACCCCGACCAATCGCTGAACGGGAGTGCTGTTAGCCGAGGCCTCCGGCGAGCTTGGCGGCCTCGGGAGACCGCTTCAGTACAACCATGGCCGCGACACCGACAGCAGGACCGATTGCCAGCACCGGAAACGCCCACTGCCAACCCCAGCTTTCGGCGAGCACTGGAACGCCCTTAATCGTGACCAGGGTCAAGAGAAACCCAACCGAAGTCTGCAACGCCAGCGCTGTGCCCCGATAGGCGTCATCGGCAGTCTCGGTCACCATCGTCGAAAACTGGGCAGAATCGGCGACGACCGCGACGCCCCAAACGACGAACAGCGCGACGACGATCACCGGAGACGCCCCAAACACGAACGGAGTCAACAACGCACAGGTCCCGGAAATCGCCATCGCTCCCCGAGCGATTTTCGTACGACCGACCTTGTCGGCGAGTATCCCGGCGACAAACGATCCAATGCCACCAGAAGCGATGATCACAAAGGTCGCCACCGGCACCCAAGCGTCACCGTGCCCGCCGGCCGCCGCTGAAGCACCAAGAAACACCGCGGTCCAGGTCCACATTGCGTACACCTCCCACATGTGCCCGAGATACCCGAACGTTGACAGCTGCACACCGCGGTTGCGAACCGCATCACCAACGTAGTGCCAAGAAAAGCTTACGGGGGGTGTCTCGTACGGACCATCAGCGACCCCGAGCCAGAGGATCAGCGCTCCAATACCGGCGAGAATCGAGGCGCCGAACAGCACCCCCTGCCATTCAAAGCCGAGTCCACGGATGAGGTGCGGTCCCGCGCTACCGATCGTGAGGGCCCCGACAAGCGTGCCAAGTGCCATGCCACGTCCCTGTCGAAACCACCCGGCCATGGTCTTGAGACCGGCCGGATACACTCCCGCTAGCGCGACACCAGTCAAGAACCGAAGGGCAACCGCGCCTGCAAAACTACGCGAACCGACCGGAATGAGTGCCAGGTTGAGAACAGCGCCTGCGAGGGCGGCAAGGCTAAATAGCTTGCGCGATGCAATGGCGTCCGGCAGTGCAAACACCGAGGAAGCAAGCGCCCCGGCTACGAAGCCGATCTGGACCATCAGAGTCAACCAGGCCGTCTGACCCGACGTGATGTTCCACGCTTCCTCGAGCTGCGGCGCAACAGCCGAGGCAGAAAACCACAGGGTTAGCGCCAGCAGTTGACCGCCGGGCGATGACAAGCAACGCGCGGCGCTGACCCGTCGGCCTCTCGGGGGCATCCGAGAGACGTTGAACGGGAGCTGCATCAGCGCTCGCCACGTCTGCCGTTCGACTTTCTTTGTGTCATCGCCCCGTCCACGTTGTGATAATCAGAGCGTCCCCGATGATTGAACTATTCCCGCGGAAGTACCCAGCGTGTGCCGGCACCACGCTCACAGAACGGTCGACGGTGATATCAATAATGTCCCCCCAGGCCGCGTCAATCCTCGACATCCCTCGGCGAGCCTGCGAGCGACGAGAATGGTCCATCGAGGCGCCGCATTGCCGGTGAAGACTGCACCCCCTCCCCTGGCTGCCTCCGAAAATGCGGTGGGGAGCGAGAGATGATCTGTATTGCGACTAATGTTCTGGCGGTAATGAACCCCTTCATCGAGCTGGCTGATTACCGCCGCCGCGTCGCCGAAATGTATGCCGACGTTCGCCACAACACACTCCAAAAAAGTCACCCCGTCGCGCACACCACTAGAGACCACCGTTCTGGCTCGATGCCTACGGCGGAGGGATCTTCGGTCCGTTTGGTGACGCCACAAACGGACCGACACATACCGCGGCGGTCGCTACATCCTTGACACCGTGAAGGGCGCTGACCTCGGGGCTGATACGGCCCAAGTAATACTCGACTTCAATTTTGCCTACCATCCAAGCTGCACATATTCGCCGCGCTGGTCATGCCCACTTGCTCTGCCGGGGAATCGGCTCACAATGCCGGTGAGTGCGGGAGAACGCCTGCTACACGTAGGCCTTTAGCAGGTACCCCCGCAGCAGGTACCCCTGCAATAGCTCGCCGGTACGCTCGAAGGAGGAAAAATCGAAGCTCTCACCTGTCGCATGATGTTCGGCTTTGCACGCTCCGCCGTGCTCGCAACCAACGGTGACAAAGGTTTCCCCCATCTCGTTCCGATCGTGTTTGGCATGGTGGGTGAGGATACGATCGTCACCGCGATCGACCACAAGCCGAAAACAACCACAAACTTGGTTCGTCTTGCGAACATCAAAAACGATCCGCTCGTCTCGGTGCTTGTCGACGACTACAGCGAGAATTGGGCGACACTGTGGTGGGCGCGGGCCGACGGGACCGCAACCGTCGTCGACACCGTCGATGACCACGTCGCCGCAAGCCTTGTTAACCGCTACCAAGAGTACACAGTCACAGCGCCGAAGGGTCCGTGGATCATCATCAAGGTCTCGCGATGGACGGGGTGGGCGGCCGACATGAATCGTCTTGACATCCAAGACGATTCCCCGGCGCCGCGGAGGGTGAAGTAGCAGGGCGACGCCAGTCGCACACGCCCTTCAGCAAAGGTGCCGGATTGTCGCAGCAAATGTCGGTAGCATTTGGTCCATCATGAGCGACCAAAGTACACCCACTCCGCAGAACGCCGACGAATTCGGGTCGAACACCTGGCTCCTCGACCAGATGCAGCGCCAGTTCCGCGAGGACCCGATGCAGTTAAGCGAAAAATGGCGCGCCTACTTCGAGGCGGATGGCGCCATCGATGCCGTCGCCGAAACACCAACACCGCCGGCGGCAGTCTCAGAGCCACAAACGCCGTCACCGGCCGCGACGGTATCAACAGAACCGACGCCGGCACCGCCGCCACAAAAGCCAAAGAAACAATCTGTGAGCGCGACCACCTCCAGCGACCCTCTCGACGGACTACCCGACGGGGCGGTCGCCACCGAACTCAAGGGTATCCCCGGCCGGATCGCTGACGCCATGGTCGATAGCCTTGCGGTGCCGACGGCGACATCGTTTCGAACGTTCCCCGCGAAACTCCTTGAGGTAAACCGGTTGATCCTCAACAACCAGCTTGCCAGGCTCACCCAAGGCGGCCGCGTGAGCTTCACTCACCTCATTGGATGGGCAACGGTGAAAGCCCTGACCGCGCGCTCTGCAATGTCGGCGACCTACCGCGAGGTTGATGGCAAAGGGTTCCATATCCAGTTCAACCGGATAAACCTCGGCCTTGCAATGGACATGCCGGGCAAGGACGGCAAACGTTCGCTGATCGTTCCCAACATCAAGGGCGCTGACAAGATGACCTTCCGCGAGTTTTGGCTGGCGTACGAAGACATCGTGCAGCGTGCACGGTCGGGGAAGATCACTGTCGACGACTTTGCCCACACCACTGCGACTCTCACAAACCCTGGAACGATCGGCACGATCCAATCCGTACCCCGGTTGATGCCGGGCCAGGGTGTCATCATCGGCGTCGGAAGAATCGGGTATGCCCCAGAGTTCGAGGGTTCGGATCCGGACAACCTCGCCCGTTCAGGGGTCGGACGGACCCTCACGATGTCTTCGACATACGATCATCGTGTGGTCCAGGGCGCAGAGTCTGGGCTGCTATTGCGTCACATTCACGAGCTGTTACTCGGTGCCGAAGATTTCTACGACGAGATCTTCGATTCGATAGGTATCCCCTACGTTCCCGCTCGCTGGGCGATTGATAGCAACCCGCCGCCAGGCTCGAGCGAGTGGGCGGAGAAGCAGGCGAAGATTTTCCAACTGATCAACATGTATCGCAGCCGAGGGCACCTCATTGCCAACCTGGATCCGCTGAACCAGAACCCACCGAACATTCACCCCGAACTCGACCCGCTCACCTACGACCTTACGATTTGGGACCTCGACCGCGAATTTGCAACCGGTGGGCTAGCGAACAGTACGCAGATGAAACTTGGGAAGATTCTCGGTGTCCTACGAGATGCCTACTGTCGTAGCGCGGGCATTGAGTACATGCACATTCACGACCCGAGCCAAAAGGTGTGGATTCAGGACCATCTTGAAGGCAGGAAGATTGTGCCGACGCGATCCGAAAAGCTTCGTATCATGGAGAAGCTCAACCAGGCCGAGGCGTTCGAGCGTTTCCTTCACACAAAGTTTCTGGGTGCCAAGCGGTTCAGCCTGGAAGGATGCGAGGCCACGATTCCGTTGCTCGACACCATGCTTACGGAGGCGGCCGAAGCCGGCATGGTCGACGTCACTATCGGGATGGCGCACCGCGGCCGGCTGAACGTTCTCGCCAACATCGTCGGCAAGAATCTGGTCACCATGTTTGCGGAGTTCACTGGGGACGTTGATGTACCACTCGACGAGAGCTTCTCGGGAGATGTGAAGTATCACCTGGGAGCGCACGGCACGCATGCTGCCGCGTCCGGGGCGACTGTTGCTGTCGAACTGGTCGCAAATCCGTCACACCTCGAAGCAATTGATCCCGTTCTCGAGGGCATCGTCCGCGCAAAACAAGACGCCCTAGGAACCGACGGAAAATACCTGTCGCTCCCGATACTAATGCACGGTGACGCGGCGTTCTCGGGTCAGGGGGTGGTAGGCGAAACGCTCAACCTGTCGCAATTGAGTGGTTACGCGACGGGCGGAACCATCCACGTCATCATCAATAATCAAGTCGGGTTCACCACGGCGGCACGCGATGCTCGTTCGAGCCACTACGCCACCGACATAGCTAAGACAGTCGAGGCGCCGATCCTCCATGTCAACGGAGACGACCCTGAAGCGGTGGTGCGAATCGCCAAACTTGCGTTTGCTTTCCGCCAGGCGTTCCAACGCGACGTTGTGATCGACCTCATCGGATACCGAAGGCTCGGTCACAATGAAGGCGACGAACCCTCGTTCACACAGCCACGAATGTATCGGATCATCAACACGCACCCAACTGTGCGTGAGCTGTACCTCAAGCGGCTTGTGGCCGCGGACACCCTCTCATCGGATGAGGTCGAGGCCATTCAGACAGAGTTCCGCACCCACATGGACGATGCTCTCAAAGAGACCAAAGCCGGCCACATACCCGTCGAGAACCGCACCCACGAGTCTGTAACGGCAGAAGTCGACACGTCAGTGGAGCGCGAACAGCTCGACTTTGTTGAGGAGCGGGCTCGGACACTGCCGGATGACTTCGAAATGCATCCGAAGCTTTCGAAGACCCTTGGCGATCGTGCAGATCTGTACGCCTCCGGAGAAATCGACTGGGCGCTCGGCGAGCTGCTGGCGTGGGGATCGCTAGCTATGCAAGGAGTGCGAGTACGTCTTGCGGGTGAGGATTCCAAGCGTGGGACGTTTAGCCACAGACATGCCAGCCTCATCGACTACACCACCGAACGAGAGTATTTGCCACTGCGCTACCTCCATGAGGACCAGGCGCCCTTGCGCATCTACGACTCATTTCTTTCAGAGTTCGCCGCGATGGGGTTCGAGTACGGGTATTCGGTGCAAGCCCGCGACGCCTTGGTCATGTGGGAGGGGCAGTTCGGCGACTTCGTCAACGGGGCCCAGGTAGTAATTGATCAATTCATAATGTCAGGCGAGGACAAGTGGGACCAACCTACAAGCCTTGTGCTGCTGCTGCCCCACGGGTTTGAGGGACAGGGTCCCGAGCACTCCTCGGCACGACTCGAACGTTTCCTCCAAAACGCTGCCGAGGACAACGTCCGGATCGTGGTCCCCTCAACGCCCGCGCAGCACTTCCACATGATGCGGCGCCAAGCGTTGGCCGCTCAGAAGAAGCCCCTGATCGTCATGGCACCCAAATCACTACTGCGAACGAAGGATTCGTTCAGCCCGGTTTCCGACCTGACCGACTACAGCTTCCGGACCGTGCTCCCTGATGTGACCGTCACGAAGGCGGTCCGCAGGGTGGTGTTATGCCAGGGCAAGATCTATTTCGAGCTTGCGCGCCACCGAGCCAAGAACCAAATCACAGACGTCGCGCTGGTCCGCGTTGAGCAGCTTTATCCCTTCCCAGCCGATGTATTACAGCACGAGCTTGCGCAGTACGACGGCGCCGAGGTCGTGTGGGTCCAGGAGGAGCCGGCCAACATGGGTGCGTGGCGCTTCATGTCGAGGTATCTGTTTGTCGAAGCAGATGTGACGTGCCGTGGCATCTACCGCAGGGAAAGCGCCTCGCCCGCAACCGGCCACTCGAAGATTCACGCTACCGAGCAGAAGAAACTCATCGACAAGGCGTTCGCGACATAGCCCTGACGTGTGCAAGCCGACTCGTGTTGTCGGCGCCCAGCGCGGATCACGCGACCAGACACCACAGCGCCTAGTCCATTTTGGCCTCGCGGCTTTGCGCGCTGCGGAGCTCATCTCCAGGTGTCCCTCGACGAACTGGTCAACGGTGTCGGGCTCTCGGTGTGACAGTTCCCTCAGTAGCCATCCCACGCTGGTCTGACTGAAACGTGCCTGGTCCGCAACATTCGCCTCACAAATGCCGAGCAGCATCGAGGTGAAACCGTCGAACAGTTCTGGCTCGGTCGGAAGTAGGTAGACAAACGCAACCGCGGCCGCGCGGCGGCGCCAGAGGCGTTCGGCACCCTTCCAAGCGGCAATGGCTCTGGCACGGTCCTCAATGTCCTCGCCGGCGACAACGAACGGTCCCAGGACTTTCACGCAGTACCAGTCGCAAACGTTCCAGTCGCCGATCGAGCCACTCGCTAACGGCATCGCAAGTGCGTCGACGCCATCGATCATCACCGAGACCGTGTTCGACGAGCAGCAAAACGCCGGCAATTTTGGCCTCAGCGTTGGACTGATCGATGCACGCGTAAGCCACGGACAGATAACGCTCAGCGGTGGCATCCTCTAAGCCGTGTTCGGGAACCAGAGCTTTGACGACGCGCCTTGTATCAGCCATCTTCACACCCCGGAAGCCGGCAGTTCCCTTGAGGTATTTGCTCCACCATGTCTTGGTCTTGGGATCTGCGAGCGTTTGCAGTTCGATCGCCAGCTGCTCGATGAATACCGTTGATACCGAGCGAGTCATCGAACCAACTCCACCCATCCGAACCGTGTCACCACCGGCCAGCGACAGCGCCCCCGACTGACTACTTTCGAAGCGGATCGTTGCGCTTTCGGGGTTCCACGATGTCTGTGCCGACAGCCAGACAAGCAAGACCCTCTCACCACGTTCTACGAGGACCACACAGCCCTCGGAAATGTCAATCGCCCTTCGATCAGCGCGCCATTTCCCGCTCCTCCACCTTGGACAACCGCAAGCGGACCCCACGTTGAATCATCGCCGGGCGCGACCGAGGTGGTCGTCGACTCGGAAGAGTCGCCTCCACTGCAAGAACTCGCAAGCAGAACGCCTACCTCTACTACCGTAAACACGGATCGCGTCAGCTTCATCATTTTCTCCTGTAAGAAGCCCGAACCTTGTCAGCGCTGTGACGACCAGACCCACCGCAAAGGTTCCCTACACGATCACCGCAGACCCGCTGACCCGAATTCCCGCCTGTGGATCTGAGGAGATCTCGACGGTTATCTGACTGGGAGAACCCATGTCATAACCCTGGTACACCTGAATCTTCGCCGGAACGTCCACAAGGCCGTAATGGGCAAGATACCCGCCGAGTGCTGCCGTCGCTGCGCCAGTGGCTGGGTCCTCAACAATGCCACCCGCAGGGAATGGGTTGCGCATATGGAACTCAGTATCACCCGAGCGAACCAAGCAGTCGACTGTTGGCCAGTGCTCCCGCTTCATGAGGGACCTCAGCGCGTCGAAGTCGTAATCAAGATCAGCAAACATCGCCGGTCCTTGAGCTGAATCGTCAAGTGGTTCACGCCGGGCTCGATATCGCGGTCGGAATCGCCGGATCAAGGTCGGTCGTACCGCAACCGAGCGCCGGCAAGGCTGTGGAAAGCGCCGCGTCCGACCTGTCGCTCCGGCTGGTGCGACCGATGTAAGTGTGGACCCGCACATCCCCATCGTCGCCCAAGGTCCTCTCGACAGAGATCTCGCCGACGTTGGCACGCAGAAGGTAAGTCCCGGCGCAGAATTGTGTCCTGAGGATGCTGCCGGCCGCAATGGTTGCGTGGCCGCAGAAGTCGACCTCCATTTGCGGCGCAAAGTATCGAGTGTTCCAGACCATGCGGTCGTCTGTTGGTTCAAGAAACGCGGTCTCGGAGTAACCGACTTCGGCCGCAACCGCCATCATCTCGGATGGAGTCCCATGGTCTCCGATGACAACGCCAGCCATGTTCCCTCCCGCCGGGTCGGAGGTGAATGCAGCGACACGGAGCGGGTCAGACATAAGGAAACCCCTAGCTACACCCAAACAGCGCAACGACAGAATTATCGTCAAGGGGCTGCAGAAACGGCGATTCGCGGTAGGGTTTTCCCAGGGCGTGCGAGGTAGGAACCACGACAAGGGGCTTCGTTTGATGGTTTCACTAATTTGGTTTGCGTTTTTCATAGCTCTGATCGCGACGACCGCGACACCAGCCCAAGCAGCGTCCGACAACGCTGTCGTTCCCGGTGCCACCCGCGTTGACGCCACATTCGTCAACCTCGGCGTGACGTGGACCGTGAGCGGCGACTCAGACCTCGACTCTGCAATGACACTTCGGTTTCGCGTCAAAGGCACGACGACGTGGAACGATGGTGCCAGAGCAATCCGCGCCTACCCAACGATCATCGTGCAGGGAAGCCCTCTCAACCTCAACCAGTGGGGCGCGAGCGCGATGTTTCTCACACCGGCCACGACTTATGAGCTCGAGCTGACGCTTACCGACCCGGACGGCGGGTCGCAAACCCGCCTCATTGAAGGAACGACCCGCTCAATACCCCAGCCCGCGGCGGCCGCAACGGTGAAATATGTCGTTCCCGGAACCGGGGGCGGCTCCGGCACCGTAGGCGACCCGTATCGGGGCGTCCAAGCTGCGGCTGGCATCGCCGAACCTGGTGACGTGTTCGAGATAGCCGCCGGCACCTACGAAACGTTCACGATCCAACGCTCGGGGACCTCGGCCAATCCGATCGTTTTCCGCGGACCATCCAGCGGGGAGGCAATCATCGAGGGCGCTGGAACCAACCGTGGTGTTGTAACCATCGGCGATACCGGCGGGCCGTTGAGTTGGATCATCATCGAGAATCTCGCGATCCGCAATGGGCGGTGGGGAATCGATCTTCAGCACACGCAGAACGTCGTCGTGAGAAACAACAAAATCACCGAAGTTGACTACGGCATTCTCAACCGGCGTGATGCAGCGAACGAACTGAACCAGACGGTGTGCGACAACGTCATCGTTGGCAGGACATCGTGGCCGGGCTCCGGGATCCCGGGCGAACGCGGCATCGACCTGCGAGGCACAAGCAATGTCGTGTGTTACAACACCGTTCAGAACTTCGGCGACTGCGTGTCGGTACAGCCCTTCACTGGTCGGTGCTGGGGCAACGACGTGTATGGCAACGACGTGAGTTTCTGTGTCGACGACGGAATCGAGATCGACTACAACGAGGCAAACGCCCGAGTGTGGAACAACCGTGTCACCAACGCACGGATGGGGGTGTCTCTCCAACCGATTGCGGGTGGCCCGGCATATATCTTCAGAAACCAGTTCTTCAATATCCAGAGCGAACCGATCAAGATGCACAACCAGACGACTGGTTTCATCATTGCGCACAACACGGGCGTGAAGACTGGCAACGGGTACGGGGACGTCGGCACCATGTGGCGCAACGCAATCTTGCGCAACAACATATTTCTCGGCACCGAATACGCGTTTGAGTTCGTCACGACACCAGATGAAGGGTTCCGCGACTTCGACTACAACGGATGGGGAACGACGAGGACCAACCCACCGCTGTTCAAGTGGAACAACGTCCGCTACGACTTTATCGGCGACCTCCCAAGTGGAGTCGAGGACAACGGTGTCGCCGTCAGCTTTAGCGATCTGACAAACGCGGGTTTGCCAGCGAACTGGAATGTTGCCGCCGGCAGCTATGACCTTCGACCGGTTGCGAGTTCAGACGTTGTGGATGCCGGGGTGCCGCTGCGCAATCTCAACGACGGCACCACAATCGTCGGAGCACCCGATATGGGTGCCATCGAGCTTGGCTCGCCGACGCCGACATACGGACCTCGCACGGACACACCTGGTGGACGGTTCATCGACGTTCCGAGCGACAATGTGTTCTTTGGGGACATTGAGTGGCTCGCAAGCATGGGCATCACCAAAGGCTGCAACCCGCCGACCAACGACCGCTACTGTCCCGGAGCGCTGGTGACACGCGGTCAGATGGCGGCGTTCCTCAAGCGATCCGTGGCACTCCCGTAGAAGCCAACGGAGACTTCTTCCCGACAAGCTATCCCGACACCAAAACTGGCATTCGAAGGCTTGCTAGTGTCGTGGGTTGCAGCGCCCCCGAGCGGATGGGAGATTCTTCATGGCGCAACTTCGTGGTTTGTTGTCGATCGATGAATTGGCCGATCGGGTCGAGAGCGGCGGCATCGACACTGTCATTGTTGCGTTCACCGACCACTACGGCCGAGTCCACGGCAAGCGCTTCGATGCCACGTTTTTCCTTGATGACGTGGCTGGCGTCGGCACGCACGGGTGCGACTACCTACTCACGGTCGACATGGAGATGGAGCCGGTGCCGGGCTATAAGTACTCGAGTTGGGAACTCGGATACGGTGACTTTCACATGGTCCCTGATATGTCGACACTTCGAGAGGCCAGTTGGTTGCAGTCGACGGCAATCGTGCTGTGTGACCTGGTCGACGATACGACGCACGACTACGTTCCCGTCGCCCCGAGGTCGATGCTTCGACGCCAAATCGAAAGACTGAAATCGCTCGGGTTCACTGCAAAAGCTGCATCCGAACTCGAGTATTACCTCTACGAAGAATCGTACCGCGACGCCGCCGCGAATGGACACCGCGACCTCACACCGTTGAGTTGGTACAGCGAGGACTACCACCTCATGCAGGGCGCCCGGGAAGAGTTCTTCAACGGAACGATCCGCCGCCACCTCGCAGCCTCGGGCATCCCCGTCGAGAACTCGAAGGGGGAAACCGGACTCGGTCAGCACGAAATGAACATTCGTTACGCCGAGGTTCTCGAAATGGCGGACCGTCACACAATCATGAAATTGCTGATGAAGGACACCGCCGATCAACTCGGCGTGAGCGCCACGTTTATGGCAAAGCCGCACGCCGACCAGGCCGGATCGAGTTGTCATGTCCACCTCAGTCTCTGGAGCGACGATCAAAACGCGTTCGCCGGTGATACCGAATTCGGACCGATCAAGTGTTCCGACGCGTTTGAACATTTTCTCGGTGGCTGGATGCAACATGTGGACGCACTGATGCCTCTCCTTGCCCCGACCGTCAATTCGTACAAGCGTTTCCAGGCGGCGTCGTGGGCGCCGACCCGGATCGCCTGGAGCTACGACAACCGGACGGCTGGTTTTCGCATCGTCGGTTCGGGTCCCAGCCTGCGCATTGAATGCCGCATCCCGGGCGCCGACGTCAACCCGTACCTGGTGTACTCGGCCGCACTGGCAGCCGGCATCGACGGTCTCGAGAAACAGACCGAACCGCCCACGATCTTTGCGGGCGATGTCTACGCAGCGGAGAACCTCCCCAGAGTGCCCGGGACTTTGACATCGGCGGTTGCGGCCTTTGCCGCGAGCGGTTTTGCTCGCAACGCCCTCACCGCCGACGTCCACGACCACTACACGCACTTCTACTCTGACGAGGCAGCGGCGTACGACGCGGCTGTCACCGACTGGGAGCGGACGAGGTACTTCGACCGCATCTAAGCGGCACAGTCGTCGCGCCCGTCTCAACCACTCATCGTCCACCTATGAAACGGATATCAACATGAGCCGCCTACAAGGAAAAGTCGCGCTGATAACCGGCGCTGGAAGCGGTATCGGCCGAGAGTCGGCCACGCTATTCGCATCAGAGGGAGCAAAGGTCGTGTGTGTCGACATCGACCAAGAAGCGGCAACCAAAACGGTCGCTCTCATTGTCGAGGCCGGCGGAGAAGGAGTCTCTGTGAGAGCTGATGTGTCGTCGGCAAAAGATTCCGCCGCGATGGTCAACGCGGCCGTCGAAACATTCGGTGGCCTCCACGTAATGTTCAACAACGCCGGCATCATGCACAACGACGACGGCGATGCGCAGACAACATCCGAGGCTATCTGGGACCTCACGATGAATGTCAATGCAAAAGGTGTCTTCTTTGGCTGCAAGTACGGCATCCCCGCAATCCGAGACTCCGGCGGAGGGTCGATCATCAACACCGCATCTTTCGTCGCCAGTCTGGGGGCCGCAACACCTCAGGTTGCCTACACAGCATCGAAGGGAGCAGTCCTGGCGATGACACGTGAGCTCGCCGTTGTTCACGCGCGACAGGGAGTGAGGATCAACGCACTGAGTCCTGGTCCGCTGCAAACCAAATTGCTGATGGACTTCCTCGACACCGAGGAGAAGAAGCAACGCAGACTTGTTCATGTGCCGATGGGTCGGTTCGGGCTCGCCGCTGAGATGGCACAGGCCGCCCTCTTTCTAGCATCTGATGACTCGTCATATATGACAGGTGCCGATTTCCGCGTCGACGGTGGTATCACTGCCGCATACGTAACACCGGAGTGACAACATGACACACACATTTGAAGGCTTGCTGATCGACGGCGAGCGGGTCAAGAGTTCCTCAAAAGAAACGGTCGAGGTACACGACCCGGCGACGGGCGCAGCAGTGGCCACCGTCGCACGTGGCGACCGCGACGATCTTGCAACCGCGGTGGCCGTAGCGAAGGATCGCTTCGCATCGGGTCCGTGGCGTAAAATCGCACCCGCCGAAAGAGGTGCCATCCTGGGGCGGATCGCAGACGGGATCACTGCCAACCGCGACACGTTTGCGGCCGCGGAGTCTCGAAACGCAGGCAAGCCAATCGCCGCTGCCCTCGGAGAAATCGACGCTGCGGCGCGTACGTTCCGCTTCTATGCGGGAGCCGTCGACAAGTTCCATGGTCAGACAATCCCATCACGGGCCAACGGGACCCTAATGACTTTCCGCGAACCGGTTGGGGTGGTCGGTGTAATCATCCCGTGGAACTTCCCGCTCCTCATCCTTGCGTGGAAGGTCGCCCCAGCGTTAGCGATGGGCAACACGGTTGTTGCGAAGCCGGCAGGTGTCACGCCGCTCACAGCATTGATGCTCGGTGACCTCGCGATTGAAGCCGGTGTCCCGCCGGGAGTGTTCAATGTGGTGCCCGGGCCGGGATCATCAGTGGGATCCGCGCTCGTCACCCACCCAGATGTGCGCAAGATCTCGTTTACAGGGTCGACGGAGGTCGGTGCCGGGGTCATGAGAGACGCCGCCAACGACGTCAAACGGGTGTCTCTCGAACTCGGAGGCAAGTCAGCGTCCATCGTGTTCGCTGACGCTGACATGGCCGACGCAGTGGAGTCGTCGATTTGGGCTGTGTTTGACAACGCCGGGCAAGACTGCTGTGCCAGAAGCAGAATCCTTGTCGAGCGATCAGCGTTCGACGACTTCGTAGCAGCCTTCACGGACGCAACCAAACAGATTTCCGTGGGCGCAACATCCGAGGAATCCACAGACATGGGTCCGCTGATAACCCCGTCTCAGCGGACTTCGGTAGAGGACCACATGCAGAGCGCGGAAGACGAAGGTGCCGTGCGTGTCTGCGGTGGCGAGCGGCTCGGCGGCGATCTCAGTGGCGGTAACTTTCTCACCCCTGCCGTGTATGTCAACGTGCGACCAGACATGTCGATTATGCGCGAGGAAGTGTTCGGGCCGGTTGTCGCAATCATGGCATTCGTCGACGAATCCGACGCCGTTTCGATTGCCAACAATTCGGACTACGGCCTGTCTGGATCCATATGGACACGCGACGTCGGCCGCGCGTTACGCGTCGCGCGAGCGTTTGACACGGGCATGATTTCGATCAACACAAGCTCAAGCGTCCACATAGAGGCACCGTTTGGCGGTGTGAAGCACAGCGGCATCGGCCGAGAGCAGGGCATGGTTGCCCTCGACCACTACACCGAGTACAAGTCAGTTTTCATCGCGGACAACTGACATACGGTCGTTGCAGTCATCCACTTTCTCGCTCCCCGCGACGTAGACCATCAGCCGATAACAGCGGTTGCGAAAGCACGGGTCTCCACACCGGTGCGGCAAGATTCGCCTGTCTTTTATCCATCGGGGACGTTTTCAGCGCACCACGAGTTCCGTCTAGCTAGAGTCCAACTCAGCTCACCCTGAGTACAACGTCAAAGTGACTTCGTTTGCGTCTTACAACGATGTCTTCGATGCCGCGGTTCTCTCCGCAGACAGCGGGGATTCACCGGCGTTGATCCACTTCTTCGAGGCTGCCACCCGGCAGGCGCTCGATGCAGTAGACGGCAGCGGCAACCCGCTGTTCAAGTCGGTCACGGAAGCAATTGCAGGTCGTACCGAGATCCTGGGTGAGCCAATCGTCCTCGACTCCGTTGTAAGCGCTGCACGCGATTACTACACCGTCGACGGATCGTCCTACTCAATGCCTTGGAACACATCCAGCACCGTGTTGATGTCCAACATGGACATGCTCAACGCCGCTGGGGTCACCGAGCCGCCAACGACGTGGGCCGAGGTCACCGCCGTGTGCGAGAAGGTCATGGCAATGGCGAACGCTCCGAGCGGTTGTATTTCGTGGCCAAACCACTCCTGGTTCGTCGAGCAAAGCCTTGGCCAGCAGGGTGAACTGCTTGCGAACAACGACAACGGCCGTTCCGATCGTGCGACCGAAGTCTTCCTCGAGTCAGATGGCATGATTGACTACCTCAGTTGGTGGAAGGACCTCCACGCTAAGGGCTACTACACCTACACCGGCCAACAGCGTGACTGGGGCGGCGTTGATAGCGCATACCTCGCACGTGAACTCGCCATGATGATTGACTCAAGCTCTGACACGGTGATTTCAACAAACGAAGCCATCGAGCTCGGTTTCGATCTCAAGGTCAGCTTCATGCCACGCAACGAGGCCGTCCCTTACGTCGGTAACCTCATCGGTGGTGCAACCATCTGGATGCTCGACGGCACGGACACGGTCAAACAAGACGGCGCCTTAGCGTTCATGAACTTCTTCTCGAACCCCGCCAACGCCGCAGCTTGGCACCAGTTGACCGGGTATGTCCCGATCACTGAAGATGCTGTGGACCTGCTCAACGAGCAGGGCTGGTATGACGAGGTCCCGAACGCCAAAGTGGCTTCTGACCAACTCGCTGCCGCACAGAACACACCAGCATCGCTTGGTGCGTTGATCGGCAACTTCGTGGGAATCCGCGACATCATCACGATTGCGATCGAGGATATCCTCGTGAACGATCTTGACGTTGCTACCCGTATGGCTCAGGCCAATGAAGAGGCAAACAAGTCGCTCTCCGAATACGAACCGCTGTTCGGCAACTAGTCGGTTAGCCAATGTTTTGGGGGTGAGGCGCCGCCTCACCCCCAAAACGTTTTTACGGCTCACTGGAAGCTACATGACACCTGACACCCCATGTTGATACTTGGTCTTATCGTCGCGGCGTTCGTCGGTCCACTCTTTGTTTGGAAGAAGACCAAGAACCGGACCCCGGCGCGCTACGCCATAGGCTCATCGACCGCAGTCGTCGGCTCTGCAATCACTCCCATCCTGATGGGCCAGTGCGGTTTCATCGAAGAGACGTCGGGCGTCGGCCATCTTCTCGCCTGGGGTCTGATGGTCGGAAGCGGTTGGCTTGCCTTGATCCTCATGCTTGCATTATTCGACCGTGCGGACGGGATCGCCAAATCGGGCTCGTCCATGGCCGGCGAGATCCGCACTGGTGGGTTCCGCATGGGATGGTGGGTCCCCTGGTTGCTGTTGTCACCCACGCTTCTCATACTGGCGGTGTTTTTGTACACACCTGCCGTCCAAACTTTCACACTGTCTTCGCGGCTCACGCGACTCGGGGCCCCGAAATCGATTGATGTTTGTTTCGGAAACTTCACCGAGCTCCTAATCACTGATCCCATCAGGTTGCTCGCCTATCCGCTCCTTGCCGTTGGGTTCATTTACTCAGCGCGGTGCTGGATTCGCCGCTCGACTCCGCGCACCTGGAGCCGACGTGGCGCAGATGCCGCTTCTATCGTCGCGATGCTTTCAGTGTTCGTGGCGCTGTACGCCATGTTCTCAGCCGGCGGTGGCGGCCAGGTTGCCTACCGTCCTGTGTACCTCACAACAGTCATCATCTCGGTTGGCATCGTCGCATCGGGGATGATCGGTGGACTCGCAGTCGCCTACCTAGCGTTCCGCCATATTCGTGGTGGCAGCATCTACCGCACGCTGCTGATCTGGCCGTACGCAATCTCTCCGGCGGTTGCCGGTCTGCTCTTCTTTATGATCTTCGACCCGACGGCAGGCATCTTCTCACACGGCATGGAAACGCTGTTCGGCATAGACGTACCGAACTACCGCGAGAGCGCCATCCTGGCGCAGCTGGCCGTGATCATTGCAAGCGGCTGGAAGATCATTGGATACAACATTCTCTTCTACCTCGCAGGCCTCCAGACCGTATCGACGGATCAGATAGAAGCGTCGTTGATCGACGGTGCATCAGCGTGGAAGAGGTTCACGAAAATCGTGCTGCCGGCGCTGTCACCAATCACCTTCTTTCTGCTGGTCACCAATCTCACTTACGCGTTCTTTGAGGTGTACGGAACTATCGACTTTATGACCAAGGGTGCGCCAGCCGGCAAGACGTCGGTCGCGATCTACGAAATCATCCGGGTCGGCGTCAATAACGGAGAGCTGGGCGCGGCGCCGCCCAATCCGTCATGTCGTTTGTAGCCGTCATCGGGATCACGGTGTGGCAGTTCAAGACAAGTGGTGAACGAGTCAGTTACGGAGGTTCGTGATGCAAGGCCTCGCATCAGGAGTACAAACCAAGACGTTGTTTCGGGGTCGAAAGTGGCCGTACCACCTCGGCTTGACGATCACGGCCATTGTCATTGCATTCCCGCTGCTATACGCGATCCTGATCGCGACACAGACGAACGCTGAGACCTATTCGTTCCAGTTCACACCCGGTTCGGCGCTTGCGAAGAACTTCGAGGCCGTGTGGGTGAAGAGGAACTTTGGTGGCGCGATGCTTAACTCGCTTCAGCACGCGGTTCTCGTCACAACGGGGAAGACAATCCTGTCGCTGCTCGCAGGTTTGGCATTTGTCTACTTCAAGTTCAGAGGCAAATGGCTGGTGTTTTTCTTCGTGCTGGTGACGTTGACGATGCCGACAGAGGTCATGATCCTGGCGATGTTCCGCCTTGTCGCAGGTTTTGGCTGGCAGGACACCATGGCAGCGCTGACCATCCCATTCCTAGCATCGGCGACTGGCGCCTTTCTGTTTCGACAGCACTTTGCAAACATGCCAACCGAACTGCTTGAGGCGTCGCAAATCGACGGTGCGACTCCACTGCAGTTCCTGCGCAAAGTGCTCATTCCGCTTTCATGGAACGTCATTGCGGCTTTGTTCGTCATCCAGTTCATCTACACATGGAACATGTTCTTGTGGCCGAGTCTTATCATCCGGGATGAGTCGAAGCAGGTCGTTCAGGCTGCGCTGCAGACACTCACAAACATCGACGGCTCACTCAACTTCGGCCCCCTGATGCTGGCCGCGGTGATGGCGTCGATCCCACCCGCGTTTGTGTTCGTTCTGATGCAGAAGCCGTTTATGAGCGGGTTTGCAATCGGCCAGGACAAATAGCGACTCGTCGGATGCGGATCTTCCGCGGCTAAGACGTTCAATTTACACCAACCGACATATCCGATTGAGCCGGCCCGCTGGTTGATACCACGGGAATATTGCTTTAGGCGAACGGGTCCGCTTTTTGGCTGACGCTCGTCGTTGTTGCGGCCGGAGACAACAGCTCGTCCACGGAAGCTGCCAACGAATCTGGAGTCTGCTGAGTCGCTTCTTCCGTCGCATAACGGGGCTGCGATGTGGGCGCTGATGCATCCAGCTCGCTGTCCGTCGCTTCTACCACGTCGTCGGCGTATCTTGCCCGGACTTCGTCGACCCCGGTAACTGCCTCATGACTCTTTGCCAGCTCCTCGATCGCCCGCAACATCGAATCGTCAACCAGTGTTTCGGATGTCGCAGCCGAGGTCTGTGCGTCCCCCTGAAGTTCGGCGAACGGCGAGAGGGTCGGCGCAGGCTCGGGCATGGAGTCCGACTCCGATTCTTCGATAGCTGTCGGGTCCGTTGGCTGTTGACGAGACGCGTCACCGGCGTCCTCTTCTGGTGCATCGAAATCGAGTTTCGGGCTTGGACTGTCGCCACCCTGAATCGCGTCAAGCATTGAAGCCCACTCGTGATCGGTCGAGCAGTTCGTGCAGTACGCACTGTCGGCCCTACGGGTGCTTCCTTCACCACCACACGTCACACAGATCATCGTCGAAGGCCTCCATAAAACAACATCCTCGTGTTGCAGGTATCGGCGAAACAACCGAAGCGCTTGAGTGCCATACGGGGTCCATATTCGACCACCACGTCCGGTCTGGTCACCCACCGGACCCGGCCGCCATATCGGCTATGTGCCAACCAAACAGCAACCGGGTGGACGTCGCGCTGACGACCCTTGATCGAATTCGGCTTCTAGCTAGAGGTTTGTTCATCGAGGAGGACCGCGATGTCGATTACTTGAACATCTTCGTGCCCGAGTTCTTTGACTCCGTCGTCAAGCATCACAAAGCAGAATGGGCAGCCGGTTGCGATGACGTCGGCACCGGTCGCGACAGCCTCTTCGGTGCGCTCGATGTTGACCTTCTTGCCGGTCTGCTCCTCCATCCACATACGGCCACCACCAGCGCCACAACAGAACGAGTTCGTACCGTTGCGCTCCATCTCAACACGACCGCCAACGATGTCCACTAGACCGCGCGGGGCTGTATAGATGTCGTTGTGTCTGCCGAGGTAACACGGGTCGTGGTAGGTGATCGTTCTCGACGAGTCGTGTTTTGGTGTCAGAACCCCTTCGTCAACGAGCCTCATCAGCAACTCGGAGTGGTGAATCACTTCGTACTCGCCACCGAACTGCGGGTATTCGTTCTTGAGGGTGTTGAAACAATGGGGGCATTGTGTGATGAGCTTGGTGATCCCGAGGTCGTTCAAAGTCTCGATGTTTTGCAGCGCAAGGCCCTGAAACACGTATTCGTTTCCGGTTCGTCGAGCTGGATCACCGGTACATAGTTCGCGTGGGCCGAGGATCGCGAAGTCGATTCCTGCACGGTGCATCAGTTTTGCTGTCGAGATTGTGGTCTTGCGGTTGCGATCATCGAAGCTGCCCGCACAGCCCACCCAATACAGATACTCTGCCTCGACGCCAGGATCGCCGAGCACCTTTACCTCGAAGTCGAGTTCGTCCGTCCAGTCCCCTCGCGTGGCCTGACTCATTCCGTAGACGTTCGACTGGTTCTCAAGGCTGATGTAGGCCTTGCCCAATTCGGATGGGAAATCTGCCTCCATCAGCGATAGGTATCGGCGCATGTCGAGAATCTTGTCAACAATTTCAATGTTGACCGGACACACCTCATCGCAGGCACGACACGTCGTACACGCCCACAGTTCTTCCGACGTGATACGTTCGAACACGTTGTCTGATGTCACGGTGATGCCAGCGTCGACACCCACGGGCGGAGACACGGCTGGAGTTCCTGAGCGAGCGGCGACCTCTCCAAGCTTGAGCACAATTTCGCGCGGGTCGAGCGGCTTGCCAGTGATGTTGGCCGGGCACACCGCGGTGCATAGCCCACAGGTGGTGCACGCATCAGTGTCAAGGAGTTGTTTCCACGTGAAATCAGCAATGACCGAAGCACCCACAGTCTCGATATCCTCAGCCTCAAGGAGATTCGGCATCTCGCGCATAGCTCCCTTGGGCCGCTCCCGCGGTCCCAGCGCCATGTTCACTGGGGAAGTCACCGCATGTCTGAGCTTCGTCGTTGGCAGCATGACGAGAAACACCAGGAACAGGAGAGCATGTGTTGCCCAAAAGATCTGGTGCAAACCCGACGCAACCGTCGACGGGATAAGACCCGCAATGGCAGTCCCAACAAACGACCAGCTCTCCCAATCCGGCACACCGATGACTTGGATGCGGGCACCCTCGACCAAGAGACCTGACACACCAATTGCCGCCAGGAGCGTCAGGATCCAGAAATCCTCGGGACGGGTCTTGGACCGTATGCGCCAGGGTCTGGCAACGTAGCGGCGCAAATACGCCATGGCTACCCCCACCAGGAACACCACGGCTGCGGTGTCAAGAATCAGCGAGTAGACCTGGTACACCCGACCGTTGAGGAATTGGATGCTGGTAGGCAACAGATGATCGATCTCAAGCGTGACCGTGCCGATGAACAACACCACAAACCCGTAGTAAATCGCGGCGTGCATGATTCCCGCACCGGGGTCACGCATCAGCGTCTTCATTGAAAGCCCCTCGCTGGCAGCGTGGATGCGCCGCTTCCACTGCCGCGTGCGGGTATCAGACGCACCGCGTTCCCAGTTCTTTGCGCGTAGTGCAAACAGGTAGAACGTCATCCCAAGGAACACCGAGACAGCAACGTAGAAGGTTGCGATCATCACGGCGGGTATGTTCCCAAAGATCGGACGCGCGATCTCGTGGTCAGGGATCGCGATGAGCGCACCAATCCATCCTGACAGCAACACGCTTGCCGCACTCACCCCCGCCAACCCCACCAACACGGTGCTGGCCTTCACGCGACGTTTCGTTACCTCGGGCTGCGTCTCCGTGTCACTGACCAATCCGCTACTCCTCATGAGCATCGCATGCTCTGGCTTTCCACGGAGTCTAGATGGCGAACACCGTTGCTATCTTCCATTGTTGACGAACGAACGTTCGTTCGTTATAGTTCTTGTCAACCACACCCCCGAAACGGAGACACCGATGCAAGCGATGGCTGGAGAGGTCCGCTTCCAGGAACTGATTGATGCAGACGACAAAGTCGAACCACGCGATTGGATGCCCGACGGATACCGCAAGACACTGATCCGCCAAATTGCACAGCATGCCCACTCCGAAATCATAGGCATGCAGCCAGAGGCGAACTGGATAACCAGGGCGCCCACGCTGCAACGCAAGATGACGTTGATCGCCAAGGTCCAGGACGAAGCCGGGCACGGTCTCTACCTGTACTCGGCCGCAGAAACCCTCGGCGTGTCCCGCGACCAACTCCAAACGCTGCTCCACGACGGCAAGCAGAAGTACTCGTCCATCTTCAACTACCCGACACTTTCGTGGGCCGACATGGGGACGATCGGGTGGCTTGTTGACGGTGCAGCAATTGTGAACCAGATCGCACTCCAACGAACCTCATACGGTCCGTATGCGCGTGCAATGGTCAAGATCTGTAAAGAAGAGAGCTTCCACGCGCGGCAGGGTTACTCGATTCTCTTGGCCTTGAGCCGCGGTAGCGACGAACAGCGCGCCATGCTACAAGACTCGATCAACCGATGGTGGTGGCCCGCACTGATGATGTTCGGACCCCATGACGCTGACTCACCAAACACCGAACAGTCGATGAAGTGGAAGGTGAAGCGAGTGACGAACGACGAGTTGCGCCAGCTCTACATCGACCAAACAGTCCCCCGAGCCGAGTATCTCGGCTGCACGATCCCTGACCCCGACCTTAAGTTCGACGAAGAGACCGGACACTGGAGTATCGGCCCGATCGACTGGGATGAGTTCTGGAACACAGTCAAGGGCAACGGCCCGCTGAACCGCGAACGCATTGCCCACAAGGTGAAGGCGTGGGACGACGGGGAGTGGGTGCGCAAGGGCGCAACCGCCTATGCAGCCAAGCAACGTAGCCGTCTCGAGAAGTCGGCGTAGGAAAGGAATTCCAGCAATGTCATACGATGTCCCCGAAATCCCAGGCGAGAAGACCGAAGACGTAGCGTTCGGCACCGACGCACAGGGCTGGCCCCTGTGGGAGGTGTTTGTGAGGGCAAAACGCGGCCTCAACCACGCACATGTCGGTTCCCTCCACGCACCCGACGCCGAGGTTGCAGTGCAGAACGCACGCGACAGTTACACCCGCCGCGCCGAAGGTGTCAGCATCTGGGTCGTTCCCTCAACCGAGATCCACGCATCTGATGACGCCGAGTCGTTTTTCGAACCGATGGAAGATCGGCCGTACCGTCATCCAACGTTCTACGACATCCCCTCAGAAGTTGGTCAGATGTGAAAACAACCACGACCACACACCCTCTCGTTGCGTACATTCTCCGCCACGCTGACGACAACCTCGTGATGGGTCAGCGGCTTGCCGAATACGTCACGCGCGCCCCGGAACTTGAGGAAGATCTCGCAATCGGAAATCTCTCGCTCGACCACATCGGCGTGGCCATGCATCTGTACGGGTACGCCGCAACACTGTCCGACGACGACATCACGGGAGATGACTTGGCGTTCCTCAGGTCCGAACGGGAGTTCTCGAACACGCTCCTTGTAGAGCAACCGCACAACGATTTTGGTGAAGTGATGGCGCGCCAGTTCTTCTTTGCGCAATACCAGGTTCTGCTGTGGGAGTGTCTCTCAGAGTCGACCGATGAGACCCTTGCCGGCATTGCTCAAAAAGCACTCAAGGAGGCCACGTACCATGTGCGGCATGCCTCAGGATGGGTGATCCGGCTTGGTGACGGCACCGATGACAGCCATGCCCGTATGCAGGCTGCCATCGATGCAATGTGGCGGTTCACCGGTGAGCTGTTCGAAAACGACACACTCGTTGACGACATGGTTGCCGCAGGAATCGGAGCCGATCAGATCGCAATGAAGGCGCGCTGGGACACCAGAGTGGACGCGGTTCTGACCGAAGCGACCCTCGACCGACCGCAGGATCCGTACCAAGCAACCGGAGGCCGAAACGGGATCCACACAGAGTATCTCGGGCACATGCTGGCCGAAATGCAGTGGATGCAGAGGACACATCCGGGGTTGCAGTGGTGATGACCGACACGTTCAGTATCGAATCTATCCGCAGGCTGCTCGACGACGTAGTCGACCCAGAGATACCGGTCCTCACCATTGCAGACCTTGGCATCCTCCGCGGCGTCAAGATCGACGATCACGGGTCTGTTGTCGTAACCATCACACCTACATACAGCGGGTGCCCGGCCATGAGCACGATCGTCGAGGATATCGAGTCGGCGCTTGCCAACGCCGGGGTCGAGCGCGTGACCGTGCGCACGGTGTTTCAGCCGGCGTGGACAACCGATTGGATGACCGAAACCGCCAAAGAGAAACTCAAGAACTTTGGTATCGCTCCCCCAACCGAAACGGGTGGTGAATCGCCGTCGGTCCTCTGCCCACAGTGTGCGTCGGGTCGCACAAAGACGATCTCGGTGTTTGGTTCGACGGCGTGCAAGGCCCTGATGGTGTGCAGCAGTTGCCTCGAACCGTTCGACTATTTCAAGGCGATTTGATGCCCGCAGCAGAGTTCCATACGTTGCAAGTCGCGTCCGTCGAGCCACTCACCGACGAGTCTGTGTTGTTGACCTTCACTGTTCCCGACAACCTGAAGTCGGCGTATGCCTTCGTTGCCGGCCAGCACCTGATCCTACGCGCCGACATTGATGGGGTGGATGTTCGGCGGTCCTACTCGATCTGTACAAGCGCTGGATCGGGAGAACTCCAGGTAGCGGTCAAACGGCTTGAGGATGGCGCGTTCTCCACATACGTCAACACGCAGCTCGCTGCCGGCGACACCTTGGCGGTGACGCTCCCGACCGGTGATTTCTTGCTCCACACCGACCCGGAAACTGCACGTCACTATCTCGCGATAGCCGCCGGATCGGGCATAACCCCCGTCATGTCGATGATCTCGACGACGCTCGAAAGCGAGCCCGCGAGCAGGTTCACGTTGCTGTTTGGCAACCGTGACGGACGGTCGATCATGTTTCTCGAAGAACTGGGAGCCCTCAAGGATCGGTTCCCGTCGCGGTTCTCGCTGCTGCACATCCTTAGCCGAGAGCCGAATGCGATTCCCCTATTTGAAGGCCGGATCGATGGAGCGAAACTCAAAGACGTGTTCTCAACGGTGGTCGACATCGGTTCGGTCAATGCGTTCTACCTGTGCGGTCCCGCGGGTATGGTCGACGACGCCACCGAGTTCCTTACATCGCGAGGTGTCGAAGAAACCAATATCAACACCGAGCTGTTCTTCACAGATCGTGATGCCATAACACCCCCGCAACCGGTCGCCGACGATGCTGATGGTGTCGTCGTCGAATTCGAGCTGGCTGGCCGTGTGTCAACCGTGGTTGTCCCTCCGGATGGTGCACCAATCCTCGACTATGTCCTTTCGGCCCGTACGGATGCACCGTTTTCGTGTCGCAACGGCGCCTGTGCATCGTGCCGCGCTGTCGTCATTGAGGGCGAAGTTGTCATGGACCACAACTGGGCGCTGACCCAGGACGAGGTCGACGCCGGTCAGATCCTCACCTGCCAGTCGCATCCGGTCTTGACAAGCCTCAAGCTGAGCTACGACATATGAAGAGGAACACCCGCGAAGACGTTGTTCGCGCCGCCGGCAGATTGTTCGCTGAGTACGGATACCACGGCACGTCGATGCGCGACCTTGGTCGCGAGCTTGGTCTGCTCGGGTCTTCTCTATACACCCACGTCGAGAGCAAACAGCAACTGCTGGTCGAGGTAGTCGAGCGTGGTGCCGCGTTCTTCCAAGCTTCCGCCGATGCTGCGGGGTCAATGGAAGGGACCGCTGCGGATCGTTTGCACAGTCTGATAGCGGGACACGTAGACGTCGTGCTCGACCACCGCGACGAAGTCCGCACCTATCTGTACGAAGCAACGGCGCTCGACGATGATGCCCGCCAGCGGGTGCTCGACGCCCGGAATCAATATGAGGCAGTCTTCACATCGGTCATCAAGGCCGGGGTGGCCGACGGCAGTCTGCGCCCCGACCTCGACGTCAGGGTCGCCACCATCTTCACTCTCTCAATTCTCAACGCCATCGACCGCTGGTACTCCGAGAGCGGCCGCATGTCCCGCAAGAAACTCGTCGACGAGATCTGGACATTCATCCTCAAAGGCCTCTACCCAATCAGCTAACCCGGGGCTGGGTTGGACCAGGGTTTCGTGGTAGGTGCCTGCGGGTTTTATACGGGGAGTAGTAGGCGTACGGTGGTGCCGACGCCGGGTTCGGAGATGACGAATGTTTCTCCTCCTGCACGTTCGCAGCGGGTTTTGAGGTTGGCGAGACCGTTCCCGGTTGTGGGGGCCAGCGGGTCGAAGCCGTGGCCGGTGTCGACGATTGTGAGTGTGAGTTCTTCGGGCGAGAGATCCACTGACACGTCGATCCTGTCGGCGGATGCGTGGCGTACGGCGTTGGTGACGGATTCGCGAATGAGGTGAAGCGCGTCATCAATGAGCCCGGATGGGACGTCGGCGATCGATGGTCCCATAGTGACCGATGTTGTCACCCGGCTCGCGTTTGTTACCTCGTCGACGAGACGGTTCACTTCAAACCGGAAGTCGCGGCTTGATGATGTTGGTGGGTTGAGGTTGAATATCATTCTGCGCAGCTCGTTTATGGTGCCATCAAGGCGTTCGACGGACTCAGTGATTGAGTTTCGGATTTCGGGGCTGTTGATCCTCTGCGATTGTGCTTGGAGGGTCAATCCGACACCGAATATTTCTTGGATTATTGAGTCGTGAATGTCGCGGGCGATCCGCTCGCGATCTTCGATGAGGGCGAGGTGACGGACGCGTCGTTGCATGCGTGATGTGTTGACGGCGGATCCCGCGATGACGGCGAGTCCCTCAACAAGTACTTGGTCTTCTTCGGTGAAGCCGCCGTCCTTCTCGGTGAGGTACAGGTTCCCGAAGACTTGGCTGCCGGCACGGATTGGTACACCGAGGAACGCTTGCATGCGAGGATGGTCAGCGGGCCAACCAGAGCTGTCCGGATGCTCGCCGATGTTGTCAATCCTGACTGTTTTCGCGGTGCGCGTAATGGTTCCCAGGACCCCCACCCCGGATGGGGGTTTCCCGATCTTGTCGGCTACCTCGGGACTCACCCCGATTTGGAGGAACTCAATGAGCGCCCCGTCGCGTCCGATGACACCGAGGGCACCGTACTTCGCACCCGAAACCCGCATCCCTGTTTCGATGACCTGGCGTAAAAGCTCCGTAAGATCAGTTTGTGATACCGCGGCCGCGGCGCCCCTGACGAGGTTGAAAAACTTTTCCTGACGGAGGACCTCCTGTGCCATGGGTACAGCATACCCGGCGTGTTCGTGAGCTGATTTGTTGGGGGTTTGTCCTAGGGGCGTTTGGCCCTGTGGGATTTGGTAGCGCAGGGAGTAGCCTGAACCCATGACAGACAAACCGCCAGTACGGGTGCTACTTGTAGATGACCATGAGGTTGTGCGCAAAGGACTACGCGCACTTCTCGAAGCGGCGGACGGATTCGAGGTTGTGTCCGAGGCGGGTTCAGTCGTTGAAGCGATCCGCCGAGTGGGTTACGACTCCCCCGACGTTGTCGTAATGGACGTCCGGTTGCCCGACGGATCAGGCATCGATGCCTGCCGAGAAATCCGCAAGAGATGGCCCGACGTCAAAGTACTGATACTGACCTCCTACGCGGATGAAGAGGCGCTCGTCGGCGCGATCCAAGCCGGGGCTTCCGGGTACGTTCTGAAACGGATCCGTGCTGATGAGTTAGCGGAGAGTATCCAGCGTGTTGCTGCAGGAGAGTCTCTCCTCGACCCAATAATGACCGAGCAGCTATTCACAAGAATTCGTGGAGGTAACTCCGACCCGCTGCTGGAACGCCTTTCGCCTCAGGAACGACGCACCCTCGATCTTATCGCTGCGGGGATGACGAACAAGCAGATCGCCAAACAGATGTTCCTCGCTGAAAAAACGGTCAAGAACTATGTGTCAAACATGCTCTCCAAACTTGAGATGAGCCGTCGCAGCGAGGCAGCAGCATACGCTGCCCGCCTCTCTGTGGGATCACGAGTTCGCTACCCCGCTGAAACATGGGACGAAGAACAGCCCTAGAAGGAGAACCCGATGCAAGTACTTGATGTAATGACCACGAATGTCCTGACGATCAGCCCCGACGAACCACCAAAGGCAGCCGCCATAACCGAACCGTAGCGAAACGTATCCACGCCTCGCTAATACCGGATCCGGCACAACGCCCACGGCTCTCGTTTATCAGAACTCACGTCTCGCGTGTCCATGTGACCCTAGTGTTTCGGCCCTACTGAACGTACATTTCGATCCCAACAAACCTGCCAATAGGCCCTACAGGGCGGGGTCTTGACGTCAATATCATGGGTTAGAGCGACAAAGAAGTTGGATGTGGAATTGTCCGGTAGAGAGATCTGGACCGTCATTCACGACCTGATCTTGGGTAGGCTCTTTCTTGTGCCTTCGCAGGCAGCCTCGCCGGGTTGTGGAGTCTGCGGCCGGGTCTTTTGACCACCGGGGGCATAAGAGAGCGAATGAGACGGCTGTACATTGGCGCCTGGGTAATGGCTCCGGCCGCCCTTGGGGAGCCGTGATTAGCGGGACCTGGATCGTGTATCCATGGTATCGGGTCAAGCTAGCTCCTGTTGGTGAAAACGCCTACGCAGGATGTGCGGACGCGATCCTGCCAAACGTGACACGCTCGCCGCGGGACTTCTTGAAGTCCAACGTGAGCGGTAACACGGAAACGTGGCACGCCTTCGGGATGGAATGGAAAGAACACGTATCGTGGGCGGCGCCAATCCTGGCGACCGCTTCAGCGTTCCTCATCGTCTACTACGGACCGCGTCTCATCGCGCGCCCGTGGTTGAGGACCGCAGTGATCGTCATGTTTGTAGCCGCGTTTGCGGCGGCTGTCGTGGGTGGCGCCTTTGGTGCGTTCCTCAACAAGATCGCCCCGATCGTCTAGCTGCGAAAGGAGCGACATTATGAACACAGATACAGTATCGAATCGGCACAACGATCAGGCTATTGCACCGGAACTAGCTGCCCTCAATCTCCCCGACAAGCCGGACGGACCCGCTGCTGCGGCAATGCTCTCAGCCGGTCTCGGGATCTTCACACTCGGTTTCCTTACCACGCTCGCGGTGATGAGCGGGCCCGTTAAGGACTTCTTGAGGTGGTGGCAATGGGGCCGGGGTGTCGGGCCGCTAGCGGGAAAGACCACCATTGCGGTGATTGTCTGGCTCGTAAGCTGGGCTGTTCTCAACAGGATATGGAAGGAGAAAGATCTGAATCTCAAGGTCTTTTCCTACCGGGGACTGTGGCTTGGCGTCCTCGGCGGCGTCGGGACGTTCCCACCGTTCTTTGAACTGTTCCACAGCTAATGGGTACACAAAGCCGTGCCGATCTCGTTGCCGCTTGGGTGGTCGGGATCGGCGTCGGCCTTATCACGCTCCAGATCACATGGCTGATCGCTAATCGGCTCGCATCGCTGATCTGGGGGGTGCCACGAGGTCCCACAACTGCTTTCACGATCGTTGTGATCGCGGGCGTCGTCACCTCGGTCGTGACAGGGCGCAGGCTCGCTAAGAGTTCAGCCCGGCGGGACATCGCCATGACCACTGTCCCGCAGCCCACGATCCAGCGGTGCAGTGGGGATGTCGCACTTGCGATCTGGTGGCCGCGGGGAGGTCGCTTGGCCCCACCAATAGGCCGAACGACTCTAGTACTCGCTGGTCACTTTCGATACGGTTCTCCTGTGACGATGCAAGGGGATCCGAGACGGAACACCAGGGAATGCGTCGTCGGCACACACGCAGCTTCGGCATGCGGTAACGTTCGAAACAACCGAGAGGCAATATCGTGGATGACCGATTCTGGTACAAGATAGGGCAGGCAGCGCTCCTGTTTGCCGTGATTGCGATGTTGGCCGCATCGTTGGTCGTACAGAATGGCAGCATCTCGTCAGCAGATGTACGCGAGATCCTTGCCGAAGAAGGGGTCGCCGGATCTGACGTTCGACAGGGTTGGCCGGTCGATCAGTCGATCCGTCCCGATCTGACACCGATCAGTGAGCTCAAGGTCGCTCTTGACAGCGAACAACACGTCTCATACGCACCGGATGTTCCCGCACCTATCACGCGGTCAGATCAGCGCATATACGACGTTCACATCGAGTCGATCGAAGGGGTTTGCCCGCTCGATCCAGCGAACAACATCACGACGGAGATGTGGGGGTTCCGGATCGCCGGCGACGACGAAGTCACCTGCGGATCACCCGGACCTGTTCTGCGAGGCAGGGTTGGGGACGTCGTCAACATCACGTTGACAAACCTGGCGGAGAACACGCGCCCACACAACATCGATTTCCATGCGGTCACCGGCCAGGGAGGCGGTGCAGCGGGTTTGACGGTGAATCCCGGGGAAACCGCCACCATCCAAATCCGCCTGTTGTACCCGGGTGCGTTCATGTACCACTGTGCGTTCGGTGACGTACCGTCACACATCGCTCACGGCATGTACGGCATGTTCATCGTGGACCCGGAAAATCCCCTTCCTGAGGTCGACAACGAGTGGGCCATCGTGCAAAGCGAATGGTACGTAGGCGAGGCTGACGCACAGGGTGTGGCGCCGTACGATCGAGACGCGGTGTTCAACGAGGAGCCGCGGATCATCACTTTCAACGGACGCACTGATTCGTTGGTTGGTGCCAACACTCTAAGGATGAATGTCGGGGAACGCGCTCGGATCTACTTCGTTAACGAGGGCTTGAATCTCGACAGCAACTTCCACCCAATCGGTTCCCAATGGGATCTTGTGTACCCCGAGGCGGCAACTCACTCTGCCAACAACGTGATTCGCGGGTCCCAAACAACCCTCGTCCCGGCTGGAGGTGCGACGGTCGTAGAAATCGACGCACTGGTCCCGTCAACGATCATCCTCGTCGACCATGCGTTGGCCCGCACGTTCTACAAAGGAGCCATAGGCACGATCGAGATCACCGGAGACGCTACGCCAGAGCTCTTCGGAGTGCTCCAGCCTGACGCAGAAACGACAAACGATGACTCGGATAGTGCAGACGATGCGAACCCTGCCGGGACCGAGGTTGCCATCCTCGAAGGGGCGTTCGATCCGAACAACGCCGACAATGCCTACAACCCCCTGCATGTGACAGTGAAGGTAGGCACCACCATCCGCTGGACCAATGACGACGCCATCCCCCACACCGTAACGTCGGGCACATCCGACGGATCCACCGGGTCAAGCGACGGGCGTTTCGACTCTGGTTTCTTGAACCTCGGTGACACGTTCAGCCACACCTTCACAGACGTCGGCGAATTCTCCTACTTTTGCTTACCGCACCCGTGGATGATCGGCACGGTGACTGTTACTGAATAGCCCAACAATGCCTGTCGGCGCAAGGCTGCGTGTACAACGTTCGTCAACCAGTGTGCATCGACACCGGCGATTCCTCAAATGTGGGCTTAGCCGATCGCAGACTGTGACCGTTCGTTGTGAACATCCTCAAAGACGGGCTCAACCGCTCCCTTCGTACCGCAGAGGCAGCAAGCCCGCAAGAAACTCGTCGACAAGATCTGGACATTCATCCTCAAAGGCCTCTACCCGACCAAATAGCCCGGGCGCAAACTCCGAGGTTTCCAGCCGCCGTCCACGGGTGACTTGGAACTTTTTGGGGTTCTAACAACAAACCCCTTGTATACGTCACAGATAACGTGTATTCTTACGTCATGGACGACGTACATATTTCGGAACCGTGGGCGATTAGGCCTGTCGTGGGCTCAAAGATCGCTATCGGCGACACCATCGGTCGAGACGATTGGATCATCAACGCCCTCAAGCTGATGCGTGATGGCAACAATCTCGTGTGCAGCGATCCCCGTCGGTTGGGCAAGACGACAACAGTACGCCGTCTGGTGAACGAACCTGGAGACAACTTAACAGCACTGTTGATCGACTACGAGGGGGTTGAAACACCGACTCAGTTCTTGCTGCACACAGTCAAGGGGCTCGCCTCAGAAAGAACGCTCTGGGCCAAGGCGACAGAGGCGGCCGCACGCCTCTTCGATGGGACCGAGGTGACGGCTGGGCAGTTCGGTGTTGGACTCAAGATCAAGAACACACAGCGGGACCGCCGACCGATCGAGCTACTCCGAGATGTCTTGGCGCCCATTCACGAATCGCTCGGAGATGGCGAACTCTTGATTCTCGTTCTTGACGAAGTGCCAATCGCCGTGCGCAACATCGCAAGAGGTTCAGACGCCGGTCCCGACGAGGCAGCACACCTCCTACAGGAACTGCGCAACCTTCGTCAGGCGTTCGACAAGATCAGATGGCTGATTACAGGTTCCATTGGGTTCCACCATGTCTTGAAAGAATGCACTGACACAACCGTGGTAGTGATTGGTGATCTCCAGAACGTAACACTGGGACCCCTTAAATCGGATCATGCTGAATTCTTGGCGCGATGCCTTGCCCTCGGCATCAATCGTGCAATCGACACCGAAGCCATCGCTGAGGTCGCAAAGGCCACGGGCGGTGTCCCGTTCTTCATCCACGCGTTGTTTCACACGATAAGGTCTGGCGGCGACGTCGGCCCGGTAACTATCTTAGAAGTCACCCGAGCGTTCGAAACGTACCTCAACGACCGTGACGAGAGCCGCGTGATCGACCACATCCTCGAACGGCTCGATGTCTACTACCCCTCCCAGCTGTTGGGCACTACCACGGCGTTACTTGATACCACCTCCATTGCTGGGCCTTTATCAATCGCTGATGCGAGAGACCTGATCAGAGGGAAAGCAGACTCTGCCAGCAACTCGGACGCGGAAGCATTGATAAACATGCTGATCGACGATCACTACCTCGTCCGAATCGAGGGGACCTTGGTCTGGCGATACGACGTGTTCAGGCGGATCTGGATCAACCGACGAGGACTCGTGACGTGAAGTACAACCCTTCGATACTTTCCCACCAAGTCCTCGAAGACCTCTTTGTCGGCTCGGACAGGGAACGAATACTCCAAGACATCGTCGACCGTGCCAGCGGCGCAGCTTCAAGCGACGAACGAAACCACACTCTGCTTGTTGGCCGTCGGGGATCGGGGAAGTCGCATCTCATCGCACTCGCCTACTACCGCATAGGCGATCTCGTCACCGACGAATCGCGATCGCTACAGCGCTCCTGGCTACCCGAAGACCCTCTGACGATTCACAGTTACACCGAATTCCTACGTCAGATCGCTCAAGGACTCCTGCGATCTTCCGGTTCCGAGGAGCAATCATTCCGAGGCAAGAACTACGAGACAACCGAAGCATGGCTTACCAGACGGGCAGTGGACGCTGGCACCATCGTGGTGTTTGTGGAGAACATCGACCAGATTCTCGACACCATGGGCGACTTGGGACAACAAAGATTTCGCCACTATCTGCAAACGACCGAATCGCTGCTTATCGTCGCGAGTACGACGACCCTCTCCCGAGATTTAACCCGCCAGGACAGTCCGTTCTTCGGGTTCTTTACAACCAGCAACCTTGCGCCATTTGACGAACACACCGCGAGCGAGATGCTCACTGCGATTGCTGAGGCGTCCGGCCAGACGGCGACCGCCGACTTTGTTCGCACCGAGACAGGGATCGCTCGTCTAAGAGCGATCGAACACCTGGCGGGCGGACAACCGCGTATGTGGGCCACTTTCGGCCAAACGTTGACACCCGCCGACCTCGACGAACTCGTCAACACGCTGCTCACCCAGTTTGACGAACTGACGCCCTACTACCAGGAGCAACTCGCCCGCCTGTCACCGCTGCAACGCCGAATTGTGGGAACGCTCGCCCAGGCTGATCGGCCCCTCACCATCGATTCGCTCGCCCGTGAACTGGAGGACACGAGCCAGACGGTCAGCAAGGCTGTAAATCTGCTCCACAAGTCAAAAGGTTGGGTTCAGCCATGCGACACAAACCTCACACAGCTCATCGATGGGCGCCGAACCTACTACGAACTCGCTGAACCTCTTGCTCGAATAATCTTCCAATTCAAAGAATCGCGTGGCGAGCCCATAAAGCTCGTCGTTGACTTCATCAAACTCTGGTTCGACCCCGACGAAATCGGCGTATTCCCAGGCTCGCGAAACGAAACGATCAGTGGGTACCTCTTACTTGCTGGGCAGGGCGATGCGGCAACGACATTAGTTCGCCAGTTTCGGGGTCTTCCATTTTCCGCCGACGTCCCACGCCTAAGCCAACTCGAAGAACTCGACGAGGCCCTCGCGGCACTCAGCCAAGGCAATCCCGAACCGCTACTCAACTTACCGTCGGCGGTGCGGCGTGCTGCTGAGGACCACCTCGGCGACGATCCGACTGATGAGCAAGCAATCGGTAAGACCAGAGTGTTCGTCCATCGAGCCGCACTAGGCGCGTTCGGAGATTCCCGGACTCCGTTTCGAGACTCCGCAGACGACACGGTAGACAGGTGGATGGAAGCGGCCTTGAATATTGTTGGATCTACGCCCGCCGGATTCGCGCTTACCGCATTGTGGGCATGCGCGACTGGCGATTTCAAGGCAGCAGAATCGGCGATCCTTGATTGCGGCCGTGTGCTGGGTCGGCGCCACCCCGACACCCTCGACGCCCGCAGCAGCATCGCATCCCTACTGGGCAGGTCGGGGCAGGTTGATGAAGCAATCAAACAATTCACCACATTGCTAGAAGACCGCCAACGTGTCCTGGGACCGGACCACCCCGACACCCTCACCACCCGCAGCAACATCGCATCTTGGCTGGGGGAATCGGGGCAGGTTGATGAAGCAATCAAACAATTCACCACATTGCTAAAAGACCGCCAACGTGTCCTGGGACCGGACCACCCCGACACCCTCACCACCCGCAACAACATCGCATCCCTACTGGGCAGGTCGGGGCAGGTTGATGAAGCAAT